>CAMTOX010000213.1 GCA_947074225.1 uncultured bacterium | reverse complement strand
TTGGTCGATGTTCATTTTGTACAAAATGTTGGTGCTGTGCTAGAAGAGGATTCTCAGAATGGTTTGGCGCATTTTCTGGAACATATGGCTTTTAATGATACCAAACATTTTCCTGATAAGAGCATGACCCACTACTTGGAGATGAATGGTATAACCTATGGTGGAAACTTAAATGCATATACAAGCTTTGATGAGACGGTGTATCGGATTACAGATATTCCAGTGAAACGTATGGAATTGATAGATTCTGTGATGTTAATTATGTACGATTGGTCGTGTGGCATAGAATTTAAAGATAGTGTGATAGAGAAAGAGCGCAGTGTTATAATGGAGGAATGGCGTACTCGCAATGGCTCTTCACAGCGTATGGTGAGTGAAACAAACCGTATTATCTATGCCGGTTCGCCTTATGGAATGCGCAATGTGATAGGCGATACGACAGTGATAAAAGGATTTGCAACAGAAGATTTGCAACGATTTTATAAAAAATGGTATGGACCAGACTTACAAGCTTTAGTAGTAGTAGGCGATATTGATGTGGACTCTATGGAGCAGAAGATTATAGCTCTTTTCAAGGATATTCCGGCGCGTGAAAATAGAGGGGAAAGACCTGAGTTTAGATTGCCGGAGAATATAAAGCCCATAGTGGCAGTGGTGACAGATCCGGAAGCAATGATGGCGAGTATGACCATGTATATAAAGCAAGCGGAAATGCCAAAGGGATATAAACAAACCATGCAAGGATATATGATAGATATAATTCGGGTGCTTTATCCTACTATGTTTTCATTGCGAATGCAAGAATATGCACTGACTCCCGATTGTGGATTTATGATGGCTATGATTCAAGATGGATTGGTGTTGCGTAATAATGAAATGTTTATAGCGATAACTGCACCTTATGCAGGCAAAGAGATGCAAGGGTTTAAAGAAGCGCAATATCAGTTTGAGAAAGCAAGACGCGATGGTTTTACCGAAGCCGAGTTGGAGATGGCAAAGAAAAGTTTGATGACCATGGTCGAGAAGAATTATAAAGAACGTAATAACATGCGAAATCAACACTATGTGCAAAAATATATTCAACATTATCTGAATGATACTCATATTATGAATATTGCCCAAGAGAAAGAACTTATATCGACATTACTGCCTTATATTACGGTTGATGCAATCAATGCTTATTTAGGTGGAGTCATGAAAGAAGATAATGTGATGTTTAGTTTTATGCTACCACTAAAAGAGGAAGTTGTAGTGCCAGATTCTTCTATGATTATTGCTCTATGGCATGAAGCCCGTGAAACAGAGATGGAGCGACAAGAAGACGAAAAGGTGGAGAAACGGTGGTTGACAAACACTCCTAAACGCGGTAAGATAAAGTCTGTGACTAAGAATGAAGAGTTGGGAACCACTCAGTATAAGCTTAGCAATGGTATTCAGGTGGTGATAAAACCTACCGATTTTAAAGACGATGAAATAATGATGCGCGGCACCTGTAGTGGCGGTCTCTCAATAATTGAAGATTTAGAGAAGTTGCCTTCGGGTTATTTTGCCGATATGATTGTGGAGAATAATGGTTTGGGAGAGATGAATTCTGTGGAGTTAAACAAAGCATTGTTGGGAAAAAATCTTTCTCTTTCTCCTACCATAAATCAATATAGCCAGTCGATAAATGGAACCTCTAGTATAGAAGATTTTGAGACTCTTATGCAGTTGAACTATATGATGCTGACTTCGCCACGTAAAGATGATGTTGCATTTGAGCGGTTGATTCAGATTTATAAAACGATGTATGCTAATCAGGAGAGTAATCCTAAAATGATTTTCAAGGATAGTGTTAAGTTGATTTGTGAAGATTATCATCCCAGACGAATCGTTATGAATAAAGAGCTTGTAGGAAAGTTAAATCAAGATGCGGCAATAGAGATTTTTGAGAGTTTATACTCCAATCCCTATAAGTATAAGTTTTATATTGTAGGAAATATTGATCCGGATGATGCAAAGGTTCAGCAAATTATAGCGACTTGGTTAGGAGGTATAAAGACCAAAAAACATAAGAGAGGATGGAAAGATGTGGGTTTACGTACTGTAAAAGGAGAGAAAAAGAGTCTGTTTTACCAAAATATGGAAACAGATGTGGCAACTTGCAGGGTAGAGTTTAGTGGTGAGATGGAGCGTAATTTCAATAATCTGATTTTGATGCGTGTTATATCGGATATTTTGGATTTGCGTTATACAGAGACTATACGTGAGAAAGAGGGTGGAAGTTATGGCGTATCGACCGATTGGGGATTATCTAGCAGGCCTGTTAATGAGGGTTCTATTACCATTCATTTTGATACAGACCCTAAGCGCTATGAGGAGATGCTGGATGTAGTATATAATGAGATAAGAACTTTGGCAATGAATGGACCGACTGCCGACGAGTTAGTGAAGGTGCAAGAGGCATTGGCCAAGCGTTATCAGGTGAATTTGAAAAGTAACTCTTATTGGCGCAATACTGTGTTGCCTTCTTATTATGGTTCGAAATATAATTATTTGACAGATTATTTGGAAGTGTTGAATAGTATTACTCCTGAGGTGATTTCAGAAGTGTTGAAAGAGTTAGTAAATCAGAATAATGTTACTGAGATAGTGATGTTGCCAAAAGAAAAGGCAAATTAAAAAAAGAGGTGTGTGAATAAGGTAAAGGTAGATATAATTGTTTCCGGTATCTCTTAATTGTGTAGACAAGGCTTAAACCAAGAGCGTATTTAAGCTTTATTGTTCTGATTAGAAATAGATTTATCTCTTCTTAATAAAACAATATGGTAGGAGATGTAATGTAGTTGTAAAGCATTTAGATGTGTTGTGCCAGCCGTGAACTAAAGTGTATGTGTACTTTTTGCAAATATTATAGATAAATAATTTGGTGCGGTGTAAAATGCGCTGTATCTTTGCAGTCACAAAAGAAGATTAATAAATTGGTTCCGTAGCTCAACTGAATAGAGCATCGCACTACGGATGCGAAGGTTACAGGTTTGAATCCTGTCGGAATCACAATAAAGAAAAGTCGATCAAGGTTATGATCGGCTTTTTTTATGTTCATTAGTTACATATTGTTGTTTATCTTTTGTGTTACTGTTTTAAAGCGTGACAATCTATAATGTATTTTTTATATGGAGTAGATGTGATAAATAATTATTATTTTGCGATAAATGGTAATATTTAATATGATAATTACATATAAATGTTACAAATTATACAATTGTTTTCATATGAAATGCGTGGTAAGTATAAAATAATCTATTTAATATTTGTTTGTTTATAAATAATTTATCATCTTTGTAACGCATTTTACAATGCAAAACACATAGCGTTTAAACGTATGCCTTCTTATCAAACTTCGACATTTTGAAAATCCGGAAGGTATAGAGTGACAAACGCTTGTGTCTCTTTCTATTTGTTATATACTTGTATGACAATATAGGGGACGCGAGCTTTGTTACTTGTTGTCCGGAAGGTAGTCGAAGACCAGATAAGAGAACAGGTGCAAGGAGTCGTGTCCTCTTTTTTTAAAAAAGTTCTCAGGTTGTAATGTATAATGGGATGATTATATCATTGCTTTTTATATTTAATGGGCTATAGAGCTTTGGGTCTATGAGGAGATGTGCCTAGGCAATTAATATAGATGGAGCTAATATTTTTTTTACTTTTGATGGAATAAACACACGGATGTGCAATCTCGGTGTTTATAATATGTGGCTGTTTGCTTCTCTTTGTGAGTTTGCAGATGGCTTTTTTTGTGTAATGAATTGACTCTTGCGTTATTTTAACTGTTTTGAGAAACGTAAATTTATTCTTCAATAATGTGAATAAAAGCCTTACTGATTTAAGTGTTAATGTGAGGTATGTGGGGTTATACAGTAAATAGTGTTGTGATTGTTGTGGTAGCAATATAATGAACTTCATATCTCAGTGCTTTATTGTTTGTATAGTTTCATGAAGTTAATAATATATAAGCAGTAGGTAGAATTTTATTACAATTTTCATCTATTAGTGATTATTATTTATTACATTTGTACCTATCAAAGCGGTAAATGAGTTCTAATGTAGCGATGTGTTAGAATAATGTGTGGGTGATAATCTAAATAAATGTGCATGATTTTCTGATAAGATATTTGTTTTTAACAAGTTATATTCAAAAAGATCGGAAGAGCACACGTCTGAACTCCAGTCACATTCAGAAATCTC
>CAMTOX010000212.1 GCA_947074225.1 uncultured bacterium | reverse complement strand
CTTCTTTTTGCTTCGTCCGCAAACTCAAAAGTTGCATTTATAAGTTGAACTCAAGACATTTTTCTTCAACAAGGTAATTGAGGAGTTTAAATATTTCTATACAATATTGTATTGAAGGTATATAATAGATAATAACTATGGCTATAATGGATGGTATGCGCACCAGTAGATTGCGCAAAAAGATGGCAAACGACGAACATAAGGTAAAATATGTGAGCTATTCAGATTCACACTCTTTCTTGTTATTGTATAATGATAATTCAATAGCTAAGGAGAGTACCATGAATATGATTGTCGATAAGCTTAAAGCCGATGGAAAAGATTATACCATTGTGGGCTATATGGATAAGATTCCTGATGGTTACAAAGCTCAGACTAATGCCTATATGTTCGACAAAAGCAGTGTTAGCTTTATGGGTGAGCCCAATAAGAGTGAATTGGCAGAAGTTCTCAATAAAAGTTATGATGTGGCAATAGATTTGACTTTGCATTGTAACTTTGCATTATTATATGTATTATTGTGGAGTAAATCGTCAATTCGTTGCGGCGTAAAGAGTGATTACGATACTCTTTTAGATTTTATGATAGAATTTCCCGAGTCGGCCGACCAATTAAATGGTGCAAAGTTTGATACCGATGATGAGAAGGTGATGTATCTTTTTGATCAGATCCAGTTTTATCTAAAGGCAATAAAATCGCCCGAGAAATAATTTAAAAAGTAGAATAGATATTCATATATAACCAAAACAGTCAATGTTTAAGAATAAACTCAATGGAATGGGCGTAGCCCTCATTACTCCTTTTAAAGAAGATGAGTCGGTAGATTATGCAGCCTTACGCTCTTTAGTAGATTTTCAGATTAGTAATGGAACAGATTATCTAGTTGTTTTGGGTACTACTGCCGAGACACCTACCTTGACAGAAACCGAAAAGGAGAAAATTGTAGAAACTATAGTAGCACAAAATGATGGACGTATACCTATTATTCTTGGAATAGGAGGTAATAATACTCGTGCCGTAATAGAAAAAATTCAGAACACTGATTTTACCAATATAGATGCAATACTTTCAGTAGCTCCATATTATAATAAACCTTCGCAGGAAGGATTATACCAACATTATAAGGCAATAGCACAAAGCACTACCATGCCCATTATTCTCTATAATGTACCAGGTAGAAGTGGTGTTAATATTACTGCGCAAACAACTCTACGTTTGGCTCATGAGTTTGAGAATATTGTTGCTATTAAAGAAGCTTCGGGTAACTTTGTTCAGATAGATGAGATTATCAAGAATAAGCCCACTAATTTCATGGTTATCTCGGGCGATGATGGTATCACCTTTCCATTGATTACCTTAGGTGCTGTAGGTGTTATCTCTGTTATTGGTAATGCTTTCCCCAAAGAGTTTAGCCGTATGGTACGTTTAGCTACACGAGGCGATTTGAGTGGCGCACGCCAAATACATTACCGCTTTACAGAACTTATAGAATTACTATTTGTAGATGGTAATCCGGCAGGTGTAAAAAGCATGCTCTCTGTTATGGGTATGATAAATAATAAATTGCGTTTGCCATTAGTACCAACAACTATAACTACTCATGAAAAGATTAATCAAGTGTTAACTCAGTTGCAACAACTAAAATAAATTATTCCTTTTTTCGTTATATTTTACGAACGTGTTGGTATTCATGAGCTATGAATACTCATATGATTATTTCCGAATGCATTACTGCCACTATATGAAAAGATACCTTACAGCCTTACTATTATTGCTTACTATTGGAGTGAATGCTCAGATGAATACCGACCGCTTACTTGCAATAGGACGTAATGCGCTCTATTTTGAAGATTATGTTCTTTCAATTCAATATTTTAATCAGGTTATAAAAATTAAGCCTTTTCTTGCCGAACCCTATTTCTACAGAGCTGTAGCAAAGATACAGTTGGAAGATTATGTCGGTGCCGAACAAGATTTACAAGCGGTAATAGAACGTAATCCATTTATTCCGAGTGCTTTTTATGCTCGTGGTTTTGCCCGTAAACGTTTATCTCGTTGGGAAGATGCCATCTCCGATTTTGATAAAGCCTTAGAGTTTAGTCCTGCCAATCCTACCTTTATAGTAAATCGTATTGAAGCCTATGAGCAACTTGATCGCTATGATGAAGCTATGTCTGATTTGGATTATATGATAAGGAGAAACCCCAATATGCTTGAACTCTTTTTTGAGAAGGGCCGTCTTTTTTTGGTTAAAGGTGATACTATTAGTGCATTAAATGAATTTGATTCGTTGGTAAAAAGAGATAGTAAAAATACCACTATAATTGGTGCTCGTGCAGTAGTACGCCTTATGGTTGATGATACCAAAGGAGCATTAGCCGATTATAATCAAGCTATAGATTTAGGATCAAAAAATCCATCGCATTTTATGAATCGTGGTATATTAAATTATCGCGATAAGAAATATATGCTTGCCTTAGCCGACTATGATAGAGCGATTGAGCTAGAGCCTCGTAATGATCAAGCACTCTTTAATCGTTCTTTATTACGCAGTGAAGTGGGCGATTATGATAATGCGCTTTTAGACTTAAATAGCATTATTACTTTAAAACCAGATTTTACTGAAGCAATTTACCAACGTGCCTTGATAAATGCCGAGGTAGGTAATTGGGAAGGTTCAATAGCCGATTATGGTGAAATACTAAAGAAACATCCATCATTTGTGCCAGCCTATTATGGACGCTCACGCGGTTATGAGATGTTAGGAAAACATCAACAAGCTTATCTAGATAAAGAGAAAGCATTCCAATTAATGCAGGAGAATCGTAACAAGCCGAACCAAAAACGCGATACTATTGACACCTCTGCACGTATTGCAACAATAGACGAATCGTCCATAAAGATGCGTGCTTCCATATTCAACTCTGAATCGACCGATAATGGCACAACTCAGCAGGGTATTCGTGGTACTATTCAGAACAGAGAGGTGAATGTAATTAACGAGAAGAATTTCGTGCTAAGCTATTATAGAAAAAACGATGCTACTTTGCCTGGTCATCAGAAACATCATTCGGCATTAGACAAGTTTAATGATAACTATAAATTTAATTCTAAACTCTATTTGGTAAACGATGAAGTCTCTTTATCTGAAGGGATGATTAATTATCACTTTGCAACCATAGAGCAATTATCAAATCTTATTCATGAATATCCTTATAACGCAGAACTCTATTTAAAGCGTGCTATAGAATTAGCTTTAGTACAAGATTTCGCTAGTGCTATTGAAGATTTCTCTAAAGCAATATTTTATGGCGATAAAGAGATGTCGTTAGCTTATTTCTACCGTGCAAATGTGCGATATAAGCAGATGGAGTACTCCTTAAATAATCACGAACATAATGAAGATCTTTTGAACTTAAATGATCCATCGAATAAGAAAGAAACTACACTAGCTTTAACTCCATTAGATAAAAAGTATGCAGTAGATTTTGAGATGATTATGCGCGATTATGATAAAGTTATAGAATTAATACCCGACTTTTCATATGCTTGGTATAATCGCGGCAATATGCTTTGTATTCAGAAAGATTATCCAGTGGCAATCCAGAATTATACACGTGCCATAGAGCTATATCCAGACTTTGGTGAAGCGTATTTTAATCGTGGTTTAACATATCTATATCTTGGCGAAATAGAGAAAGGCAATAGTGATCTTAGTAAAGCAGGTGAACTAGGTATGTATCAGGCTTATAGTATTTTGAAGAAAATTAGTAATCAATAAAAATATTTTTCATGATAAAAAAGACTCTCATTTTAGCAATCACTCTTTTGATTGCTTTTAATAGCTATTCTCAACTCTTATGGGAAATTACCGGTAAAGACTTAGACAAACCCTCTTATCTTTTTGGTACACACCATGCTATTCCAGTAGTATTCTTAGACTCTTTACCTCAACTTTATAAATGTTATAATCAATGTTCAACAGTGATTGGTGAAGTTATTATTAATCAAGAAGATATGGGACAACGCCTCGTTGCGGCAGCCTCCATGCCTTATAAAATAGATAAATATTTAACTGAAGATGAATATGCTTTAGTAGATTCTGTGATGCAGGAGTATTTAGGATTTCCTCTAATTTATGTTGAAAACCTACGTCCCTCTATGATTTCTAATATGATTGGTATGGCGATATTAGAGAAATTAGACTCCAATCTTAAAACAGGAGGACAAATGGATACTT
>CAMTOX010000211.1 GCA_947074225.1 uncultured bacterium | reverse complement strand
GAATTTTACGTGCTGGTTCTACCAAAACATCCCAAAGGTGTAGCTCTTTATTGAGCTCGCGCAATAAGAAAACTTCAATTTGTGCTCCGGTCTTCTCTTTATTTCCATGCATCAACGCAGGAAATACGCGTGTGTTATTGAATACAAATAGGTCTTTCTCGTCGTAATATTCAAGAATGTCCTTAAAGATTCTGTGCTCTATTTCGCCACTCTTGGCATGTAGCACCATCAGTTTCGACTCGTCGCGGTGATTTGCCGGATACTGAGCTATTAACTCCTCTGGAAGTTTAAATTTGAATTGTGATAGTTTCATATCTCTATATTCATTAATTATATTTTCTTTTTACTCTCTTCAGGTGTTATGCCTCTTCGGTTTTTGCCTGATCTTGCAATTGTTGGATAAATTCATTTACATCCATACATTGTGCCAATGTAACCTCTGCAATACGTGTTCTCTGCAATGCTGTTAAATGTGCGCCGCTGCCAAGAGCCAAGCCAATGTCGCGTGCCAAAGCTCTTATGTAAGTTCCTTTGCTACATACTACACGAATGGTGAGTAAATTGTCGGCAAAGTTTAGCACCTCAATTTCGTCAATGACTAAAAGTTTAGCTTTTAGCTCCACCTCCTCGCCTTTGCGCGCGTAGTCGAAAGCGCGTTTACCATCGACCTTTACGGCCGAATATACTGGTGGTACCTGCCATATTTCGCCTTTAAAAGCAGCAATCTTTTCCTCGACCAAGGCTCTGGTAATATGTTCGGTAGGGTAAGTTTGGTCTACGGGGTGTTCCAAATCAAAGGAAGGGGTTGTGGCGCCTAATGCTAATGTAGCCACATACTCCTTAACTCCATATTGTAACTCCTCGATACGTTTAGTAGCCTTTCCGGTACACAATATCATCACTCCTGTGGCCAGCGGGTCTAATGTCCCGGCATGTCCCACCTTCAACTTCTTCTGGTCCAAGTGTCTGCATAGCACTCGGCGTACCCGATTCACTACATCGAACGAGGTCCAATGAAGTGGTTTGTTGAAATATAAAATTTCCCCGTTATTAAAATCCATAATTTATAAGAACGCAAATGTCAATGTGATACCACCTACAATAAAGCAGTAGATGGCGAAATAGATCAATTTTCCACGCTTCACCAGTTCAATCATGAACTTACAAGCGAAACATCCGGCAATGAAAGCGCCAATGAATCCCATGATAAGAGGTAGCCAGGATTCGCCAACTAAGCCACCCTCTTTTATTAAATCTATGGTCTCTAGCAAAGCCTCGCCAAGAATAGGTATTAATACCATTAAGAACGAGAATTTTGCTACACTCTCTTTTTTATTGCCTAAAAGTAAACCTGTGGCAATGGTACTTCCCGAACGCGACAGCCCCGGCAGAACAGCTATGGCTTGTGCTATACCTATGATAAAGGCATCTAAGAAACCAATATGTTCTTTCTGACGTGGTTTAGCATAATAAGCAAAAGCCAGTAAAAGAGAGGTGGTGATGAGGCAGCAACCAACTACCAATAGTCCTTCGCCAAAGAACTGTTCTACCGTATCTTTAAAGAATATGCCCACAATGAATATTGGAATCATAGAGACGAATATTTTCGAGACATAACTCTTCTCCTCATTCCATTTATAGGTAAAGAAAGTACCCTTAAAAAGGTGTGCTATCTCATGCCATAAAATCACTATAGTACTTAATACAGTGGCTGCATGTACTAATATAGCAAAGGTTAGATTTTCTTCGGCTTGTATGCCAAAAATGGCACTACCTATTACGATGTGCCCACTACTACTAACCGGCAGAAACTCGGTTAATCCTTGAACGATTCCGAGAATCAGCCCTTCAATCCAACTCATAATGTATTCTCTTCGCTATTTTTATTATCACATTTTTTACATTTCCACATAATGCCAACCACCATTAAGAAGAATCCTGACATAACCACTATAGGAGCTAAAGTGATACGACGGAAACTGAATACATCGGGGTTAAAGGCAATATCTGTGGAACTGCCATACATTAAGATAAAACCTACTAAGATAAGAAGTGCCGATACACCCATAATGATGTAATTGGTCTTGGTTAATGGACTGTTTTTCATAACTGTTTATATTATGTGATAATAACTTGATTAAATGTAATAAAGTTGAGAACTGCGCATGTGTAAATATCTATTCACTGCAGTGAAGGTGGCTACCCATGAGATGAACCAACTTAAAACTGCTACTACTATTACCATGGGTAAAAGAATTTCCCATTGGAAGATATTTAAATCGCTGCCTATTTGCATTTGGAAATAGAAACACATTCCAATTAATAATATCAATGCCAAAAGTGTTGCTACTAAGCTATTGATGAAACTGCGGCGTATGAATGGACGACGAATGAATCGAGGTTTAGCACCCACTAACGTCATGGTATGTATTAAGAAACGTTTTGAATAGATTGAGATTCGAATGGTGTTGTTTATCAAAACAATACTAATAAAGAGTAGCACTAATGTGATAAAGAATAGAATAAAGGTAAGTTTACTCAAGTTGTTTGTTATTAGGAGTAGCATATCTTTTTGGTAAAGAATATCGTTTACTCCTTTAAAATTACGAATCTTAGATTCTATGGTAGCAATGCTGTCGTTATGCGAATATTCAGAATTTAGGTGTAGCTCCATAGATGCACTCAAGGGGTTGTATCCTAGAAATTGCGATGGATCGTCGCCCATGGCTTCAATATGTTCTTGCAAAGCTTGATCGCGACTAATGTATTCTACCTCTTTAACATAGTATGTAGAGTTTAAATATTTGTACAGACGCTCTTCGGAAAGAGAGTCGATGTCGTTGTTGAGCACTACCGATATTGTAATGTTCTCGCGCGTTTGAGTAGCTAAGTAATTAGCACCCATAATTAATAGCGTGATTAATCCGACAAGAAAAAGTACCAATGTAATCGAGATTGTCGATGTGAAATAGAGGTTGAAAAAAGAATCTTTTCGTACTTTGTAAGGTTGGTTTGCCATATTTGGTTTTCTGATATTGGTTTTGTTGCTTTTAGAGATGGCATATTATCTCCAATATTTCAAATTCTTGCAAAAATAATGATTTTATTTCGTATATCATCTTTTTAAGCGTTAAATATATGTCTATATTTTAATTTTTATGGTAAAGTGTTGCTCTTTTTGTTTTACATAACTTCTAAGGATGTTAGGAAATGTTTTTAAGAAGCTCTCAATTGTGGGTGGTGAAGTGTGGTAAAATTTCTGCATTATCTTCAAATAGCAACCTTGTATCTATATGCTATATTCGGTTTATTTATACAATATAATTCATCGGCTAAAGGCAATTCAATGGTGCTTTTGAACTCATTTTTCATCTTTTTTGTTTCGTCAAGGGTGCAATATCTGTTTGTGTCTATTTTCATTACGTATTGATAATTTGTTATTTTAATTTCTACTTCTCTTTCTGTTTGGTAACTCTTTCTTCTCTTCAAAGTGCCTACAAAGTCGAACCAAAGTCGAACCAAAGTCGGGTCTAAGGAGCGAATTTGGTTCGACTTTGGTTCGACTTTGTCTCCCTTTTGGAGGCTTTAAGGGGTTGACGAAGGGTTTTTTAAGGCGATTATTAGAAATGATAGTTTTTGTATATATACAATCTTTATGACGCAATTTCACTCTGCTCAATGTTTTCTTCTTATTACCGAAATGGCAGTATTAA
This sequence comes from uncultured bacterium, assembly GCA_947074225.1. Lineage (GTDB taxonomy): Bacteria > Bacteroidota > Bacteroidia > Bacteroidales > Paludibacteraceae > CAMTOX01. The sequence continues at coordinate 531 of CAMTOX010000211.1, read as the reverse complement.
TGCTTTTTAAGATTGTGCGATTACTTTTGCTAGAGATTTTATTGGTGTTGCTTGGTAAACGATTTATTTTTATGCATTTGTGTGTTGTAACACTATTTACTAATAGATTATTCTCCGAGTTTTAGAAGTTATGTTTAGAACGACTCTATAGGTAGGCTTAATTGGTTCGTTTCTCTCTGTTCTTCTTATTGTTTGTTTTTCTCTTTTTCAGTCAAATTTAATAGGTTACGTAAGGCGCAGTCAAATGTTTTGTCGCCGAGTGTTGTATTATTGTGAATTTTTTTTTATATCTTTGCAAGATGAAATAATAAACTGTCGATTATGCCGTTTATCACTTGTATGTAAATGAAAGATAAATGGGTGATGAAATACAAAAACAGCAGAGATGAAAGAACCGATTAAAGTTTTATTTATTGCTCAGGAGATAAAGCCTTATTTGCCTGATAGTGAAATTTCAGTGATCTGTCGTGAGTTGCCACAATATATGCAGGAGCATGGTTGTGAAATCCGTACATTCATGCCTTGTTATGG
>CAMTOX010000210.1 GCA_947074225.1 uncultured bacterium | reverse complement strand
TGTCTTGTTTTCGGCACTTGATCGACGTTTATTCTCGTCTTTGGCTATACGTTGTTTTTTGTGCTTTGGACTCCTGATGGTATCTTTCTGTTCTGAAGCTTTTACAATGTCTTGCTGTTCTAAAATAGCATCGATCAGCTCTTCTGCTTTCATAGATTGGGCTTTCTTGATACCCAGATTCTCGGCTATCGAAATTAAATCCGATTGAGATTTTTCTCTTAATTGTAGAATGTTATACATTAAAATTGAATTGAAAATAGTAATAGTGAAGTGTGATTTAATATCACAACATTAGAGTGATAGAGCATGTGTGGTTGATTAAACCACTTCTCTAATCTCTATTTTAAAAAAATCTTGGTGAAAAATTTATTAGAATACAACACAAGAATTGGTGTTGCGATACAAAGGTAATTATTTTTTCTACTTAACCAATATTTTTTTTAAATAAATAGGTATATAAACGCAATTGTTTAAAAATCAAGACTTAATTGTGAGCCATTACAACGACACAATAACGACTATACAAACTAATAATAACTTATTGTTAGTGAATATGTTTCGCGAAAAATTACTTATCATTTTATAGGTTTCTTGCAACAGAAATATTACAACGATTTAAATCTTATCATTAAATAATTTTTTTTTGGAATATCACGACAAAACAGATTATCAGTTGGCATAGAATAGCTTATAATGATATTAAAACAGAATAATCAGTCGTAAGTAACAATTATTTCAAACATTCAATATGCGACATATAGCTCATAAATCACATTGAAAAGCAATTAATAATGTACCAACAAGCCATTATTCTCATTCCGACATTTCATATACCTATTACAAAAATTACAACCAAAACAATATCTTATGTTAGCTTCTTCCATTGAATAGTTCTAACATAAAAAAAAGCACAAATAAGAGTACATTTTGTACTCACCTCATTATTTATAACAATATATAGACTAGAAATTACCTTTTATTCTTTATATAAAGCATCGAAAACAATTCATTATATACTAAATAGAATAGAACGTACATAATGTTATATTTAAATAGCAAAATACATGCAAAATATAGAATTTAATCGTCATCAATTAAAAATTTAATTCTAACAAACAACTACTATACTACAAATCAATAATTTACAGATGAATATTTTTTTACAATTTATATAGTTCGAAATGTGTTTAAGCAAACACTTCTAATGCAAAAAAAGAGTTCTAAATTAATAGCTCATCCATTAATATTTAAGATATAAATTATTAGAGTTTGGTTATGTAATAGTTCGTCTGGTTTACTATAGATATACATTATGTGTAACGAATAAACCATGACGAAAGAAGAGGTTAATTAATTATTCAATAATAAGAAGAATCTATGGTTCATAAAATTTAAACTTAGTAAATATTTTCTTTGCAGAATACTTATTTCATCTTCCTTATAAAGAGTCAAGAAACAAAGATTAAAGAGGGACCAAATTCGGATATAGGATCCGAATTTGGTCCCTCTTTAATTCGACTTTGTTCCCTATTTGCCAGCAACTTAGATACCATTTACAAGTTGAACAAATGAAAAGAGTGAGTAGCATAATAATTGGCACATTTAATTGCTTAAATCATCTCTTCTAAATAACTATTATTTGAATAGATTTACAGATTCAAGTGAATGATTTAATTAGATTATCTGTTGAATTTAGATCTATAATAGAGCATGAGTTCTTGATTTAAAATTGAAAAAGAGTAATCTAAAGAAAATATGAATTTAGGAGTATTAAAACATCTAACAAATACAATTATGGTTGATAACAAAAAAGAGTTTGCCAATCTTAACGAAACTGAATTATAATTGAAAATTAATTTTTATTTTTGTAATCCATATTGCTTTTGGGAGCATTTTATCAATGAAAACAGGAGTGGATTAATACGGGAATATATACCCAATAGATGTTACTTTAACAGGGTTACGAAGGCTTATAAAGAGATGGTTGAGACAGAATTGAATAGTAAAGCAGTAAAGAAGTTCGGTTTGCTTTTAGCGAATGAAACATTTAACTTATTAATCAAGCTGGAGAAAGTTGCATTTGCTTGTTGAATACAGCTTCTTTTATATCTCTGCAAAACTATCGCTCTATATTTAATTGCATTTAGGAGTTGCATTGAGGAAATCTTTTACTTACCTAGATTCATTATAGTATTATCGGATTTTCAATGATTATATATAAATCTACTTAAAAATGAGAAAAGTTATAGCCATTATTTTAGCTTCCAGTGCCATTTTACTTTGCACGGCTTCTAAACCTATTAATCATTGCAAATGCAATGATATTCCTCTTTATGGTAAAGTGAAGATAGTGGAACATTTTGCCGATTTCAAGGTAGAAGTGGTAGATCACTTCCCAGATTTAAAGGTGAAATTAGTAAAACAATTTCCCGAAAATTGTGGCGAATGGCAAATTGTTGAACACTTTCCAGATTTCACCATAACATTAGTTGAACATTTCCCAGACTTCACCATTCAGTATGTAGAACATTTTCCGGGAATGAATTAAGGCGTGTGCAAACTGTAATAACTTTAGTGCGCACTATTTAAGGAAGAAACCTGTTTTTATATAATAAACAACTGCTATATTAATAGGGATTAACGCACATATTGGTTCAAAACAAATTAGTTATATATAAGAACTATATTAAAGCGTATAATCTATTAAAAACCAAGATTTGTAAAAGCGTAAACTACTCTGCTTTGAATAATCGGCCTTGAAAGGTGTTACGTTGTTTGATTCGTTTTTCAAGTTTAGCCACAAATTCAAAGTTCTTAACTCCCCAATCGGGTGCAATAAGGAACTCTTTTGGCGATTGCGAGACGAAGCGTTCAACGGCTATTTCAGGATTCAATTTCTCTAAGAAATCAATTGTAAGATCAATATATTGATCGATATTAAATAGTGAGAATCCTTCAGGGTGTTCTATAAACTGTTGCGCCATAATAGTTCCTTGCACAATTTGCAGCTGATGCAACTTAAGCATGGTGAGTGGCAATTTTGAAATTGTTGTAGCATGTTCTATTAGTTGTGCTTGCGATTCTCCAGGCAGTCCCAGAATAAGGTGTGCTCCTACAGGTATTCCACGTTGTGCAGTTGCTGTAATAGCCCACTGAGAAGTGGCAAAATCATGGCCACGGTTAATTGCTTTAAGTGTATTATCTAAAGTAGACTCTACCCCATATTCAATCATGACATAGCATTGTTTTGAGAGTTGAGCAAAATAGTCGAGCAGTGTTTCATCTACACAATCTGGCCTTGTTCCCACCACAATACCTACCACTTTAGGATGCTGCAACACCGATTCGTATATTGCTTTAAGTTGTTCTAAAGGTGCATAAGTATTTGTATAGGATTGAAAATAGGCCAAATATTGTTGCGACTCATACTTACGAAAGAAGAAAATACCCTCTTCCATTTGTTGTAGAGGAGATTTTGTTGGTAAACAATAGTCGGGATGGAAAGATAAGTTATTACAGAAGGTACAGCCTCCCCTGCCCTTATTGCCATCGCGGTTGGGGCAAGTAAAGCCGGCATTAATAGAAATTTTTTGTACACGCGTTCCAAACTCTTCGCGCAGTTTCAAGTTATAGTTATTATATAGAACCATTATTTAGTGTGTAGAGAGTTTCTTATTAATCTCTTAGAAATTGTTTTTAAAGTTCCATTGCCCTATACAAATAGGAACTGTTGTAATAAAGAATTTTATTTGTGCAAAAATAGGGTTTTCCGATGAAAAACAGATTGTAAAATAGGAATTTTGTTTATCTTTGCCTTTCGATGTAAAAATAAAATAACCTTATATAAAACAATTATGGCAACATCTGACATTCGTGAATTACAACCACAAGGCTTATGGCAAAACTTTTATAAGATTTGTCAAGTAGCTCACCCTTCTCACCATTTAGAAGGCATTACAAAAATGGTAGTAGACTTTGGTAAATCGTTAGGTTTAGAAACTTTGGTAGACGAGGTAGGTAACGTGTTGATACGCAAGCCTGCTACTCCAGGTATGGAGCAAGATCGGAAGAGCGTCGTGTAGGGCAAGAGTGTCGGCTATAGTGTATATCTCGGTGGTCGCCGTAGACTTCAACAAAAAACGTGCACACGTCGTGAGCATACGCTGGCGAGTTTGACCACACACGTGCACATCCCCATGAGGCACTAGGTAGCTCATAGTTCGCTCAGACGCCTATTCTTTCACCCAT
>CAMTOX010000209.1 GCA_947074225.1 uncultured bacterium | reverse complement strand
GTGACGGCATGGATGCTGACCTCGTCGTATTTGACTTTGAAAAAGTCCACGATACTGCTGACTTTATCGAGTCAAGTAAGCTGGCTGAGGGCATTGAGCATGTCGTAGTCGGCGGACAGGTCGTCTATGAGGGCAAGCAGCTTACCGGAAATACGCCGGGCAAGATCATTCTTCACAAGCGCTAAAAGCGATGCACCGCAGGTGAGAGCCTGCGGTGCTTTTCATATTTGGAAAGATGTGTTACAATCAAGCGGGTGATAGTATGGACAAAACAAATGTAATGCGCGTGCTCGAGCGCGCGAAAATCAAGTATACGCAACATCCCTTTGATGCCGAGGCGTGGAAGGTCGACAGTGTGAGCGAGGCGTGTCAGGCGGGACTTGACCCTAACCGTGTGTTGCCCTTTTCGTCCACTCCATGACCTTCCCAACGCAACTCTATACCTGCTTGTGCAAAGGCTAATGTGCAGAATTCTCTTACGGTATGCATCTCTCCGGTAGCAATGACAAAGTCCTCTGGTGTGCTATGTTGTAGCATTAGCCACATACATTCTACATAATCTTTTGCATATCCCCAGTCGCGACGTGCATCTAGATTACCCATATATAAGCGTTCTTGTAAACCATTTACAATTCTAGCCACGGCAAGTGTAATTTTTCGGGTCACAAAGGTCTCCCCTCTTCGTTCACTTTCATGGTTAAAAAGAATACCATTCACAGCAAACATATCGTACGATTCTCTATAGTTCTTGGTAATCCAAAAGCCATATTGTTTAGCCACACCATAAGGCGAGCGTGGGTAGAATGGTGTGGTCTCTTTTTGTGGTACCTCTTGAACTAATCCGAAAAGTTCAGAAGTAGAGGCTTGATAAATTCGGCACTGCTTCTCCATTCCCAATATGCGTACGGCTTCTAACAGACGTAACGTCCCTATTGCATCGGCTTCGGCAGTATATTCAGGCACATCAAAGCTCACTTTTACGTGACTTTGTGCTGCAAGATTATATATTTCGCTTGGCTTCACCTCTTGTATGATGCGTATTAAAGAACTAGAATCGGTCATATCTCCATAGTGAAGATTAATGGCTCTATTCTTACGCATATCTCTCACCCATTCCGTTAGATAAAGGTGTTCTATTCTGCCGGTATTAAAAGTAGACGAACGGCGTAATATGCCATGAACTTCGTAGCCTTTAGCCAATAAGAACTCGGCTAAATAAGAGCCATCTTGTCCGGTAATACCGGTTATTAATGCTATCTGTTTTCCCATGCTATAGATCTTTTTTGTTTGTAATTATTAGAAAGGTTCTATACTATTATAAACGTGCATCGACAACGGCACGATCTAACATTCCTTTAACATCAAATATCACTGCGCCTTGGTCTTTGTACTTCTTAAAGTCGATATCGACGAAGTTATCGTGTGCTACACAGGCTATTATGGCCTGATATTTCACATTACTATCTAACTGCCTTAATAGCTTCACTCCATACTCTTCAAAGACCTCTTCGGCATTGGCCCATGGATCTAAGTAATCTACTTCACAGCCGAAATCTTCCATTTCCTTACCAATATTAATCACTTTGGTATTACGCACATCGGGGCAATTTTCTTTAAAGGTCACACCCAATATCAATACTTTAGAGTGATTAATCTTCTGATCGTGCTGTATCATCATCTTTAATACTTTATGAGCAATAAAATGAGGTACGCTATTATTTACTCTACGTCCTGATAGAATTACTTCGGGGTTATAGCCTAACACTTTGGCCTTATGAGCCAAATAGTATGGGTCTACACTAATACAGTGTCCACCCACAAGACCCGGTTTATATTTTAGGAAATTCCATTTGGTACCTGCAGCCTCAATAACATCGTTGGTATCTATGCCTACTCTGTCGCAAATAAGAGCTAATTCATTCATAAAAGAGATATTAACATCGCGCTGAGCATTTTCTACAGCCTTTGCAGCCTCTGCCACCTTCATATTAGGGGCTTTATGTGTACCATTCTCAAGAATAGAGTTGTAGAGTAGATCTACTATTTCTGCCACTTCAGGAGTTGAACCAGAAGTAATTTTTTTAATCTTAGTAAGGGTATTAACTTTATCTCCAGGATTGATACGCTCGGGTGAATAACCGCAGAAGAAGTCTACGTTAAAGCGCATTTTAGAACCTTTCTCCAATACCGGCACACAATCTTCTTCTGTGCAGCCAGGATATACGGTCGATTCGTAGATTACTATATCGCCATTCTTTATGTACTTGCTCAACATTTCAGAAGCTTTTATTAATGGCTTCAAATCCGGATTGTTGTAGGCATCAATAGGTGTTGGAACAGTTACAATAAATATATTACATTTTTTTAGGTCGTCAGGATTAGATGAGAAGGTTAATCCTAAATCACTATTTACGGTGTTTAACTTGGTAGCTTCATGCATTCCTTCCAAGTCGGCTTCTAAGGTACGGTCTTCGCCTCGTTTAAGTTCGGCCACACGATCGGCATTGATATCGAAACCAATTACTCGGTATTTCTTACCAAATTCAATTGCTAGTGGTAGGCCAACATAGCCTAAGCCAATGACTCCAATTAGATGTTTCATGATAATATAAATTTTAAAATGAGTATTTACACATGGTATCTACTTCATTTGAGGTGATTTCTAACTACTTTGTTCTGACTCTATTTAGACGTTTAAACAAGAGAACTTACATTTTGTATTGACTTAACATATATAACTATGCAATGAAATACAAAAGCAAAAGCATCCATTTAAAAGCAGTAAATAGATAAAAACAGCTTAAACAATTAAGCATAAACTGTTCGTATTCATTTCTTAGAACTCACTTAAATATAATGAAAGGTGACAACACTATTTATCCATGCAGGTGTTGCCCATTTTGGTCTATTAGATTGCATCAGTTCTTATTATCTTTCAACAGCTCTTTAGTATCTTGTTCTTCTTTCTTTAGGAATGGGTCGCCACATTTCGCCACTTTAAAATCCACATATTTCCATAAAGAAAGAGTTAGGGTTGTACCTAAAAAGAATGCAGCAAGAAATAACCATTCATTACGCCAATTAGCTCCAAACCAAGCTAAAAGAATAAACAATAAAGAAACAACTAACAATATTGCAGTAACTCTCTTATGCTTAAATCCACAACGTAGCAATAAGTGATGAATATGATTTCTGTCGGCACTAAAAGGCGATTTCCCTTGTTTAAGTCGAGTCATCATAACTCGCATGGTATCAAAAAGTGGCACAAACATAATAGTAAAACAAACTGCCGGTACTGCCGATATATGCCATATAGGTTTTACATTTTCAGACATATTCAAATCGAACATTTCGAAAACAAACCATGTCATCATATATCCAAGAAAAAGAGAGCCACAGTCGCCCATGAAAATTTTATGTCGCCCACCGAAAACATTATATATAAAAAACACTGCCAAGGCTCCAATAAGAGCAAAAGCTAATACAGACATTAAATTATCGCCCACGGCATAGAAATATATGGCAAAGCACAAGCTATAGAGCATTCCTAAACCAGAGGCTAAACCATCTACCCCATCAATGAGGTTTAACGCATTTATAATACCTACTAAAACTATGAAAGAGAGGATGTAGCTAGCCCATAGAGGAATGAATTCTATACCGAATAATCCGTATAAATTACTTATACGTACATCGGCAAATACTATCAACATCACACCTGCAAGAAGTTCTCCCACCAATTTTGTTTTGGGCTTAAAGACAATAAGGTCGTCCATAAAACCTACTAACATAATAATAATAAGTCCAGTAACAACATAATGGGCATTCTGTACATTATTAAATGCAAACAAAATAAAGAACAACAGATAGGAGATGAAAATATCTAATCCGCCAATATTGGGTATATCGCCATTATGCACTGTGCGTTTATTAGGTCTAACCACAAATCCACGCTCTCTTGCTATACGAATTACAAGTGGCATAAAACTCCAACCAATTAAAAACGTCATAATAGTAAATAAAAACGGATAACGATACAAAGTATTTACTATTAATGAATATATCGACAAATCTCCTATTGATAATAACATGAATCTACTTATATTTTCTGATTTTCTACTTCGCCTAAGCTATTTTTCTTTTCATAACTCTCAAACACACACTCATCTATAGCTTCTTTACAGAAGTACTGATACAATTGGCGAAAGATCGGAAGAGCACACGTCTGAACTCCAGTCACATTCAGAAATCTCG
>CAMTOX010000208.1 GCA_947074225.1 uncultured bacterium | reverse complement strand
AAGGTCAATAAAGGCATATTCATAAAGGGTAATGGAGTGGTTTTTGTCCAGCCATCATTGGAATTTACTGAACGTGGATGATAGCCTCGAGGGGTTTTGTAGTAGTCAAAATAATCAATCAAGAAGAAAGGAGCGTCGTCAGGTAATTGCGATGGAACACCACCCATCAAAGCATTACAACTCTCTTTGTAGTCTGTGGTACGCTGGGCATTCAACGCTTCACGCATGGCGTAGCGTTCGTCGGGTGTGGTTTTGTCGAAATATCCGTAAGTAAGCTGTCTACTCATGTCATACATGGTAGAAATAACTGTGGCTTTAATGCGCGTATCCATGGCAGCAGCGTTTAGTCCCATTCCTCCAAAGCCGCAAATGCCTATGATACCAATTCGGTTATTATCTACATCTTCTCGTACAGAAAGATAATCTACTGCCGCAGAGAAATCTTCAGTGTTTATTTCAGGCGATCCAATAAAACGAGGCTCTCCACCGCTCTCACCTGTAAACGATGGATCGAAGGCAATGGTTAGAAAGCCCTTCTCGGCCATTGTTTGTGCATAAAGCCCAGAGGCTTGCTCTTTGACAGCGCCATAGGGACCGCAGGTGGCAATAGCTGGCAATTTATCATGATGGTTTTTAGGCTTATATAGATCGGCAGCCAATGTGATGCCATATCTATTGTGGAAAGCAACTTTCAGATGATCAACTTTCTCTGATTTTGGGAAGGTTTTATCCCATTCTGGTCTTAAACTTAATACGTCCATAATTTTGACTTTTAATTTATAGAAATTATTTATCATCCCATAATAATGATGGTTCTCCTTTTTGAATAACGAAGGCTTAAATTACATTACAAAAAGAGGTCCAAAAGTGTAGGTGTTTAAGAGTAGGAATAGGGTGTGTTGAATTTATCTGGTTGATTAATTGATATTTATTTGATATGAGAGGCGGAATAATCAGTGATATGTATACCAGTTTAGAGGAGGTTTTGTTTTGATAGTTAAGGAGAAAGAACTGAATTCTGTTCAGTAGGATTGTAGAGTGCGTTTATTATTTGTAGAAAAGTAGAGGAAAGGGACAAAATAAAAAAAAGACTAACACGTTGATTACTCAACAAGTTAGTCTTTTTAGTGGTACCCAGAGCCGGGATCGAACCGGCATGGAAGTGAATCCACTGGTGTTTGAGACCAGCGCGTCTACCAATTCCGCCATCTGGGCTTGATAGATAAGACAATCATTATTGTCTCATTTGCGAATGCAAAGATAGGGCATATTCTTGAATATACCAAATCTTTTCTGCAATTATAGCAAATATATTTTTTACGCACATCCTGATATCTTCATTCTCAACTTTTTTCGTATTTTTGCAACCTCAATATTTATTCATGAAAAGACTCTTTTTAATAGGTTTTATGGCAAGTGGAAAGTCATCAATTGGTAATTTGATGGCTCAAAAACTCAAATATAAACATATAGACCTGGATGATTACATTGAAAAGAAAACCGGACAGAGCATTAATGAATTATTCCAAACGAAAGGAGAGCATGGCTTTAGAGAAATAGAACAGCAACTATTGCATGAGGTTTGTAAGAATACTTACGTTGTAATCTCAACAGGAGGTGGTACACCATGCTTCTTTGATAATTGCGAACTACTATTAGAACATGGCACAGTAATCTATCTAAACAGACCTTTAGAGGCTATTTTAAACACCCTAGAGAGAGAATATAGCCATAGACCACTCATCGCCAACCATAAGAATAAAGAAGAACTAACGCATTTTATAAAGACATTACACGAGGCAAGAGAACCATACTATAAAAAAGCACATATCTGTATCGACATTCAAAACAATTCTATTGAAGAAGCTGCCAAACAGATACTATTGCAGATTGAACAAACAAAAAAAACTAAATAACTATAAGACCAGATTATTATGACCACTTACGAAGGAGACATTCAACAACTACATTGCAATGCAGAGTATGCTTTTGCACAACTTACCGATTTACGTAAACTTGAAATATTTAAAGATAAACTACCTGCCGACAAAATAAAGAATCTTCAACTTACAGAAGAGACCATATCATTCACTGTAGACCCGGTTGGAGAAATCATTTTACGCATCATTGAGAAGGAACCATATAAAACCGTTAAGTTTGGTGCCGATAAGAGTCCTATCCAATTCAATCTATGGATTCAACTCAAGGAAATCTCTGAATGCGATACAAGAATGAAAGTTACTCTTAAGGCCGACATACCAATGATGTTAAAACCAATGATTGGAAGCAAATTGGATGAAATGGTTAAACAAATAACAAATGGAATTGCAATGGCAGTCAATAAGAGTATTTAAGTACAAAAAAGAAAGTGTGTAACTCATGGAGCTACACACTTTCTTTTTTTGAGCTTATTCTACATTCCAGGGTTTGGATTTGGCTGCAATTCAGTTGGAGGCTGAATACCAGGTAGTGTTGGCGCTGTATTAGGATCTTCTAAACAACTAGTAGCCACCAGAGCTGTAAGAATAAGAACAAATAACATTAATAATTTAGACTTCATAATAGGTAATGGTTATTTATATTGGATATTTTCGTTTAGTAATCACAACATCTCGTGATCGGCAAAACTATAGTAACCTCTATCGGTTACAATAATATGATCCATCAGTACAATGTCCATACATTTAGCTGCCTCTTTTATTTTATTCGTTATCATGACATCTTGTTCGCTCGGATGTAAGGTTCCTGAAGGATGGTTATGACAAACTATAATAGACGAAGCTAAACGCTCTAAAGCACTCTTCATAATTAATTTCACATCGACTACGGTACCTGCAACACCACCTTGACTTATCTGAACACGGTCTATCACATTATTACTCCTTGAAAGAAGAACAACCCAAAACTCCTCGTGTGGAAGATGAGCAATCATAGGCATCATAATATTGAAGAGATCGCTACTCGATCTGATCTGATTCTGCACTAAAGCCTCATTTAATTTAACACGTCTACCAAGTTCTAATGCCGCTAATAAAGTAATAGCTTTAGTAGTCCCTATACCCTTAAAACCATTCTGTAGCTGATGCACGCTCATCTTAGCTAAAGTGCCCAAATTGTTATCCACACGTTGTAGAATCTTTCGCGACAACTCTACAACACTCTCTTCGCGCGTTCCAGTACGTAGCAAAATAGCAATAAGTTCACTATCCGATAGGGTTGAAAGACCTTTACTAATAGCCTTTTCACGAGGCTTATCCATCTCGGCCCAACCTTTTATACCTTTCACTTCGTCTTCCATGGTAATCTTTTATTGTGATTAAATACCACATAAGAACGATTCAAAGATAGTGCAAAAAAAAGTCTTATCCATAAGGATAAGACTCTCTCTCATATATTTAAACTAAATTAAGCCATTTTATTAACGTGCAAAGACAATTTAGATTTCAAATTGCTTGCTTTGTTAGTATGAATAATATTACGCTTAGCAAGTTTATCAAGCATAGACGACACTTTAGGAAGAAACGCTACTGCTTCAGCTTTATCGCTCATAGCACGTAATTTACGTACTGCATTGCGAGTTACCTTAGCATAAAACTTATTGTGTAGACGACGTTTCTCGATTTGACGTATACGTTTGATTGAAGATTTGTGATTTGCCATATCTAATACTATTTTATTTGTAGTCCATAGGGGAATCGAACCCCTCTTTCCAGAATGAAAATCTGGCGTCCTAACCGATAGACGAATGGACCATTATACTTTAACGTTTGTGGATAAAAAAGCTCTTCCTGAAGTTGATCGGAAGAGCTTTATATCGTTTTAAACCTTTGTGCTTATTAAGCCAGTTTATTTACGTGTAAAGCTAATTTCGATTTTAAATTGCTAGCCTTGTTTGTGTGGATGATATTGCGTTTTGCAAGTTTATCCAACATTGCTGATACTTTTGGCAAGAATGCTGCTGCTTCGTTCTTGTCAGTCATGGCACGTAGTTTACGCACTGCATTACGCGTTACTTTTGCGTAAAATTTATTGTGCAAACGACGTTTTTCAATTTGTCGAATTCTTTTGATTGATGATTTGTGATTAGCCATTTCCTTAACAAATTTAACTTGTTCGTTTAATTAATTTTCGTAGTCCATAGGGGAATCGAACCCCTCTTTCCAGAATGAAAATCTGGCGTCCTAACCGATAGACGAATGGACCAGTTGAGAACACTTTCTTTCTGTCTCAATTGCGGATGCAAAGATAGTGCTCTTTGTCCATTCATCCAAATAATTCTA
>CAMTOX010000207.1 GCA_947074225.1 uncultured bacterium | reverse complement strand
AACTCGTAGCTATATTCGTCCCACGCCAACCACCGAGACCACAACGATAGCCTACACTCTTTCCCTACACGACGCTCTTCCGATCTAGAATTACCAAAGCAGCAAGAATAGCTACCATGAAATTTCCTAATAAGAACTGACGTTTATAACTTGCCGAATAGAACCATAGAATGCCAGGGACCATAATGTAGATAAAACCCATAGTATAGTTTTTTAGTTCAAACGATGCTATAAGGCCTAATAGAATTCCAATTACTGTAAGCACCTGATAGAGTCTTACCGCTTGTTTCTTACTGATAATATCCCCAATCACAACTTTATTGGGCTTATTGATACGGTCAATTTTTAAATCGAAGTAATCATTAATAACATAACCTGCAGCAGCTATTATTACTGTAGAGCTAATGATTAATGCAGTAATCCACCATGGCGTAATAAGGGGTAAGCCATACTGGAGTAATATTGGTTGAATTAAGGAGTAGGTAATAAGCCACTGAATAAGGGCAATAAAAATAAGGTTTTTGTAACGTATTAGCTTAAGCATAATTAATGTGTGTCTGTTTTGGTTATTTATCTATTCTGTTTGTTTACCACCCAAAGGCATCGCTATTTTGCATCCAATGTCCTTGAGCTTTTAATACTTGTTCAAGTACATCGCGAACGCACCCTTCACCTCCTTTCTTGTCCGATACATAGTGTGCTATCCCTTTTATCTCTGGGGCGGCATCTGCTGGACAACAAGCTATTCCTACCATTTTCATTACTTCGTAATCGGGTATATCGTCACCCATATAAAGAACATCTTTAGCTTCTAGATCATATTTTTTCAAGAAATCAAAGAAATCTATCCGTTTAATGGATGAACCCATATAGATATCTTCGATTCCTAAACCATTATATCGTGTCACTACACCTTGCGAACGTCCTCCGGTAATAATTGCCATTGGATATTTACAAATAGATGCCATGCGAATGGCATAACCATCACGAACATTCACCATACGTAGTGGCTCACCATCTACAGCGGTAGGTATACAGATTGGTGATAATACACCATCTACATCAAAAGCGAATGCTTTAATGGATTTAATTGCTTCTTTAAAATTCATTTTATTGTTTTATCTTTTTCCTTATTTATCTATTACCATGTTGATAGGCTCTTAGCGCATCTTTTGGATATCGTCCGAAATTAAGTGGTATATCTCTCGCCACTCTTTTTTATTATTAAGTAAAGCTTCATGTTTATGCATGACACTTATATCTCCGCGTATAGCGGGGCCTGTTTGTGCCTCTTTGGGTGTAAGGCTCTTTAGTTTTGTTACCGTCTCTTCAATCAAAGGTGTGATAATAGAGAAGGGAAGACCACGCTCTTCCAATAGCTCTTTTGCTATGGCATAGAGGTGATTTGTGAAGTTACAAGCAAATACCCCCGATACATGTACAGTAAGCCTAGTCTCGGCATCGGCATCGTACACCTGTTCACTTAGCTCTTTGGCTAATCCATGCATCGTTGCTCGGTCGTTCTTATCACGACTCTCTATTAAGATGGGTACATTGCTAAAATCTACCTCTTTTTCCTTGCTAAAGGTTTGGAACGGATAGAAAACTCCAGTGTGCAATAGCTCTTTAGGAAAAACATCCAAACCCAGACTTCCTGCGGTATGAAGATGTAACCCATTGCGAAAAGGTAGAGCATGTGCGATATTACCTATCACTTCATCTTTGAGAGTGTATAGATAGATATCGGCATGAGGAGATACCTCCAATAGGTTAATCCTATAGCTACACTCTAGCTCTTTAGCCAGTGTAGAAGCACTATGAGTATTTCTGCTCCATACCTCTATTATTTCAATTCCTACTTTTTTCAGTGCTTTCCCCAGCTGTGTTCCGACATTGCCGGCGCCTAAAATGACTACCTTTAGTGACTTCTGTTGCATCAGAATGTGTTGTGATGAATCTTTTCGTAACTTAATTTTTCCTCGTCGTAAGGTTTACGCTCTTCATCAGGATACCCCATCCCAATAATGCACAATACTTCATAATGTTCAGGAACTTCTAATAGCTCACGTACATACATGCCAGATGTCTCTTGTTCATTGTAGGAACGATTATATACCTGAGCCCAACAGCTTCCTATACCAAGGTCGCAGGCTGCCAGTTGAATGAAGGTAGCTGCTATTGAAGCATCTTCAAACCATACATCGCTTTTGAGGGTGTCGCAGGTCACAACAATAGCTAATGGAGCATTAGCAATGAAACCACTGCCATGTTCTCGGCATGCCGAGAGCTTACCTAATAGCTCTTTATTATCGACGACGATAAATTCCCAACCATTGGTACGTTTGGATGCAGGCGACATCAACGCACATTGTAAGATCTGTTCAATCTTTTCAGCTTCTACCACTTGGGGTAGATATTTGCGAATGCTACGGCGATGTTTGACTAAATCATGAAATGAGTTCATAAGTAGATCTCCTAAACTTAAGATTTGAATACGAATTATTTTACACTTGTTGATACTGAGGACTCTATTCGTAGAACCTCGCTTTTATTATCGAATTTACAAAGATACAATTAAAGCATGAATTTCAATAAAAAATAACTATTTTTGCCCTTAATATGAGTTATCGCATTGATATTATTACTTCTGCATCACATTGGCCCGCAAATCAGGTCGATGCCTTTTTCAATTCTTCTCAATGGGTAGAACTCTTTGCCAATAACCCTCATACCTCGGCATTATGTGTTGTAGCCTATTCTAAGGCTGGTGAACCTCTTCTTTTACAGAATGCTATCATCACTAAATCGTTACCTTATGTGCCAAGTTATTTAGCCTCTACATGTGTTGTGTGGGGAGAACCACAACTCTATGACATTACCGCTAATATAATGGAGATTTATGAACTAATCATGAATGCACTCGAACATTATGCCCGACGTAAAGCACTGTTGTTAGAGTACCGACACTTTACTAGCAATAACCCATTTCATGATCTATTTATAAAAAAGCACTATAGAGTCTTGCCTTGGCATAATGTGGAAATAGAGTTGACCTCAGAGTTAGAACTCTTTCATGGCATCTCTTCACGTCGACAACGACAAATAAAGTCGGCAGTGAAACATGGTGTGAAAATAGAAGAGAATCCTTCAGAAGAGCAATGGCTATCTTTTTATCAGATTCTTCGTGGCCATTATAAAACAATACATCGTCCATTACCTTCTTGGAATACCTTCTTTAATCTACTTCAACACCAAGAGTGGGGAAGGTGTATCGTAGTATTAGACCCTAATAATAGTGTTATTGGAGGTTTTGCTTTTCTCTCTTCAAATAATGGTATTGCTCATGCTTGGTATACAGCGTCGCTCGATCACGATACACGCTATACTCATCTTTATCCGGGTGTCATGGCAAACTATGCAGCACTACATTTAGCATTGAAACAAAATCATTCTCTGTTCGACTTTATGGGAGCAGGCCCTCAAAATAAACCTTATGGAGTACGCGACTTTAAAGTGCGTTTTGGGGGCAAATTAACCAATGCCTTTCGATATCGCAAAATACTATGGATATAAAAAGAGTTCTAAGATTTGAGTAATCAAACTTTAGAACTCTTTTTATATTTAAAGGGTAATATTGGTTTTATCATGTGGTTATTCAATCACTAGTTGTGACTTCTCAATGGTTTTTTCCACATTCTCAATCTGTGTTTCCATAAGTTTTTCTAATTTACCACTCTTACGCATTTTAAGTAGTTTGTTCAGTTCTTTATTATCATCCAGGTGTTTCTTATTCAGTTCATAGAAATCTAAAAGATGATTCATTCCTGCACTATGCATTTCATAGTTCATTTTCTTTATGGAGTTTTCAACGCTATATTTTGAACATCCGGCAACATATTCTGCTCGTAATAAGGGTGTCATAATGAATTCTCCTTGAAATTGTTTTCCAAAAAAGAGTGTAATTGTGGGACTGCCTTTTGACCAATTTATAATGAAATTGTAAATAGCATTACGTTTGTCGATATCATAATTCACTTCGTTTTCTGATAACCAATCTACCATTGCAGGAATGGCGCCTTTGTAATCAACATAATCTTGTTTCTCTTTAGATCGGAAGAGCACACGTCTGAACTACAGTCACATTCAGAAATCTCGAATGCCGTCTTCTGCTTGAAAAAAAAAAAACACAACACACAATTCAAAAGCAGCACATTCGTGTACAAACATGTCAGCATGCGTGTTGCTTGCTCGTCGAACTCATTAATCATGATCTAACTACCTTAA
>CAMTOX010000206.1 GCA_947074225.1 uncultured bacterium | reverse complement strand
AGATTAGGACAGGTAATAAAAAAGTTGAACATTGGCATTGCTACGGCAGTGGATTTTCTGAAACATAAGGGTTTTGAGGTCGAACAGAACCCGAATTTGAAATTAACAGATGAACAAAATAATTTGTTGATCAGTGAATTTCGTAAAGATCAAAATTTAAAAATTGAATCGGAACGTTTAAGTCAACAGCGTCAGGAGAAAGAGAAACCTGCAGCTGTGGCGATAGATGGTTTCGAGGAGACTCCTGCACCTGCTGCAACTGAAATGAAAGTTGAAGTAGAACGTCCACACGTAAAGATTGTGGATAAAATAGATGTGGAAGATCTTCAAAAGCACCATGCCCCTAAAGTAGAGGAGAAAAAGGTGGTGGCCGAGGTTAAAGAGGAGCCTAAAGCACCAGAAGTGGTAGTGGTTCCAGAACCAGTGGTTGAACCCGTAGTCGAACCTGTGAAGGTGGTAGAAGTTAAAAAAGAGGAGAAAAAGGTAGAAAAAGCACCTGCTACAGAGGAGATCTTGCCCAAATCTGTAAAGGTAGAACCTATTGTTGAAACTCCTGCCGAAGTTGTAACTGATGAAAATGCAGAACCTGCTAAGGATTCTACAACTGAATTGTATGCACTTACAGGCCAACGTCTGTCTGCAACTCCTAAAGTGATAGGTACTATTGATTTGTCGACCATCAATAACTCTACCCGTCCAGCCAAGAAAACTAAAGAAGAGAAACGCAAAGAGCGTATAGCTAAGGAGCGTAAACAACAAGACGATAAGCGTAAGCAAAATCAGCCTAAACCCGATGCAAATAAACCTGCTGCAGCAGGACCAAATAAAGATAATGCAGCAAGACCTGCTCGTCCAAATCAAAACAATGCGGCTAATAACGATAAGAAAAAGCGTAAACGTATTGGTGGTGGCGAACGTGTTGATGTAAACAAGGCATTCCCTAATCAAAACAATGGGGCTGCAAATAATAATGCTCAACAAGGTCGTGCAAAACATCATAAACGTACTATCCATACTAATGTGGTAAGTGATGATGATGTTGCAAAACAAATTAAAGAAACTTTGGCACGTTTAACCGAAGGTAAAAAGGTTAATAAGAAAGGTGCTAAGTATCGTAAAGAGAAACGTGAAGCAAATGTTCAACGTATGCAAGATATTGCAAACCAAGAAGCTGCCGACTCAAAAGTATTAAAACTTACAGAGTTTGTAACGGCTAATGAACTTGCTGCTATGATGGATGTACCTGTAACACAGATTATCCAAACTTGTTTCAACCTTGGTCTTTTCGTCTCTATCAACCAACGTTTAGATGCTGAAACTATCAATATTGTAGCCGATGAATTTGGTTTCAAGACTGAATTTGTTAGTGCCGAGGTAGTAGATGCTATTAATGAAGAGGTTGACGATGAGGCCGATTTAGTATCGCGTCCACCTATTGTAACTGTTATGGGACACGTTGACCATGGTAAAACCTCTTTATTAGACTATATTCGTAAGACTAATGTTATTGCCGGTGAGGCAGGTGGTATAACACAGCACATTGGTGCATACAATGTAACATTAGAAGATGGACGTCATATTACATTCTTAGATACTCCAGGTCACGAGGCCTTTACGGCTATGCGTGCACGTGGTGCTAAGGCTACAGATATTGCTATCATCATTGTCGCAGCCGATGATAATGTGATGCCTCAAACTATTGAGGCTATAAATCACGCTTCGGCAGCAGGTGTACCTATTGTGTTTGCAATTAATAAAATTGACCGCCCAGGTGCAAATCCAGAGAAGATTAAAGAATCTTTAGCTGCAATGAACTACCTTGTTGAAGAGTGGGGTGGTAAATACCAATCGCAAGATATCTCGGCAAAAGGTGGTTTACATATCAACGAACTTCTTGAGAAAGTGCTTCTTGAAGCCGAGTTGTTAGACTTGAAGGCTAACCCAGACCGTAGAGCATCGGGAACTATTATTGAGTCGTCGTTAGATAAAGGACGCGGATATGTAGCTACAGTGTTGGTGAATAATGGTACTTTACGTGTAGGTGATGTTGTTTTGGCAGGTACATCTTATGGTCGTGTTAAGGCAATGTTCAATGAGCGTAACCAACGTTTAAAGGAGGCAGGACCTTCAGAACCGGTAATTATCTTAGGTTTAAATGGCGCTCCACAAGCAGGCGATAACTTCAACGTGTTTGAACAAGACCACGAAGCACGCGAAATTGCTAATAAACGCGAGCAACTTGCACGTGAACAAGGATTACGTACTTCTAAACACTTAACATTAGATGAAATAGGTCGTCGTATAGCATTAGGAAACTTCCAAGAGTTGAATGTGATTGTAAAAGGTGACGTGGATGGTTCTATCGAAGCATTGTCCGACTCATTAATAAAGCTTTCAACAGAAGAGATCCAAGTGAATGTAATTCACAAAGCAGTGGGTCAAATCTCTGAATCGGATGTTAACCTTGCTGCAGCATCTAATGCAATTATTATTGGTTTCCAAGTACGTCCGTCGGTAGCTGCTCGTAAACTAGCAGAGAAAGAGGAGATTGATATACGTCTTTACTCTATTATTTACGATGCTATAGAAGAGATTAAAGCTGCTATGGAAGGTATGTTGGCTCCTGAAATTAAAGAAGAGATTACTGCAACACTGGAAATTCGCGAGACTTTCAAGATTACAAAGGTGGGTACCGTGGCAGGATGTATGGTTAAAGAGGGTAAGATTAAGCGTGGTAACAAAATACGTCTTATTCGCGATGGTATCGTAATCTATACTGGTGAATTGGCTTCGTTGAAACGTATGAAAGACGATGTTAAAGAAGTGAACTTCGGTTATGAGTGCGGATTAAATATTCAGAACTATAATGACATTCGTGTTGGCGATATCATTGAAAGTTATGAAGAAGTAGAAGTGAAGAAATCATTGTAATTAAGCATTCTATTTAATGATAATTTATCAATAAACAGTTGAAGGATATTCTGTTCATCAACTGTTTATTGTTGTTTTTAACCAAAATGAATACCTTAGATATTGTTTTAATTGTCCCTATAGCCTTTGGTTTAATACAGGGATTCCGTCATGGATTAGTTAAAGAGGTTGGCTCTTTAGTTGGTATTGTTGTGGGCATTTATTTGGCCCGTTACTTCTCGGACGATGTTGCAAAGATTCTTGTGCAACAGTTTGGATGGTCATTCTCTATCTGTATGACTATTGCTTATGCACTTGTTTTTATTGCTGGTGCTGTAGGCATTCAATTAATTGCTTATGTACTTAGTAAGATATTAGATTTTATAAAAGTAGGGTGGCTTAATAAGACTATCGGGAGCGTATTTGGAGCATTAAAATTTGTACTGATACTTAGTGTTATTTTGAATCTCTTCTCAATGTTGAATGCTTTTCAACCTATTGTACAAAAGAAGGCAGTAGAGAATTCAGCTCTATATAAACCTATTGAGAGCATTATGCCTTCTATAATGCCTTTTCTTGACTTTGACAAGTTTAAGGATCTCTTTAAATAATTATTTCAACCTTATAAATGAAGTTTAATCATGAAGAAAATTCTTTTCGCTTTACTCTTTATCGTTTTAACTATTCCTACTTATGCACAACTTTGTGAACGTGGAGTCATAGATTGTGTGGGAGAGTGTGGGCGCTTTTATGATGCCGATGGTGATGGTATTTGCGATATCTCACCTCGTACAGTTGTAGAGATAGCCGATCATTCATCATCTTATTGGCTTTGGCAAATTACCCTAGGGATTTTGCTAGCATATTTAATTTCGGCTATTTTGGTGCGTTTTAAGGTGTGGAAGAAAGTCTCACACCGGAAGTTATGGAATCTTCTTTTAGCAATCACCTTCCTAGTTTCCGGCATAATTGGGCTATTATTAGTAATCGTAATTAATTATCAGATAGATCTTAATAATTATTTTACATGGCTTGTTTGGCATGTGAATGTTGGTATAGGAATGGCCATTATCTCTCTGATACATTTAATATGGCACTGGAGTTACTATATGAATTTATTCAAGAAAAAGTCACATTAAGAGTGTTACTATATAAATAGAGGCTGATCTAATTTAGATCAGCCTCTATTTATATTTATCCAATTTCGCTTAGTTCAAGCCATCGCATGCTTTTATCGTCAATGAGTTCAAGAATCACATTAAAGCGTTCGCCATGTTTGGTGAGTGTTTCATGATCTAAGTTGCCACTGGTTAATGCCTCTTCAATCTCTTTTTTCTCTTGTTAGATCGGAAGAGCACACGTCTGAACTCCAGTCACATTCGGAAATATCGTATGCC
>CAMTOX010000205.1 GCA_947074225.1 uncultured bacterium | reverse complement strand
TCTTGATAAAGTTAAATAAACAAAGAACAATAGCGAATAATAATATGTTATGAGTTATGTCCCATATATTGTTGATAGGTGTTCATAACAGCGTCAACAGAGCGTAAGGTATGATTACACCTAAAAAATCCCGACTTACATACCGAACCGTTATAGTATTCGGGTTTATTTTTAAGCAATAAATACTTCTCTACATTATCATACCAAATATAGGCATTATCTCCATATTTTTCGGCCAAAGCCATGGCATCTAACACATGTCCAGGTCCTGAATTGTAACCAGCAAGTATAAATTTAATGCGTTCTTCTTTATTCTCTACCCTACGAAAGATCATATCTAAACGTTTAATATATTCCACACCTGCCGGTATAGCATATTGTGGCATTACTATTGTCTCTTCAGTGAGTCCATATTTCTGTGCCGTACGTGGCATCATTTGCATAACCCCCATTGCTCCGGCTCTTGAAACAGCATATGGATTGAAATGCGATTCATTCCAGGCTAAGGCAGCTAAAAGTTGCCAATCCCACCCTATTCGCGAGGCTTCACTTTTGAGTATATCGCCAAAAGGAGCAATGGAACCTTGAGGGATCTTCAAATCAAAGCTATCAAAATAGCTATTCTTCTGAATATATCGTTGAGTAAGTTGTTTCATAAACTTACTCTTCTCAATAGATGCATACCAAGTATTTATATTTTCAAGCAATACCGGCGAGTCTTTTCTTACTAGCCATCCCTTTTCGGTAACCAGCCCCACAGGAAGCTGATAGTCTATATTGGAGAGATATCCACTTGAAAGAGCTACTATATCGTTATCGGCAATGGTATAATCTATATCTCCTTTAGATACAGCAATGATTAATTCATCTATAGTAACCGAGTCGGGAACCTCTTTTATTGTAATTGCTCCGCCTAACTCATTATTGAGATTTTCAAGACGCTTAGCGTAACTACTTTTAGGTCGCACATACACTTCTTGTCCAATAAGTTGAGTGACATCGGTCAATGTTTCTCTGCCCTTACGCTGCACAAGTACCTGTTGCGAAGGAAATAACATATCTACAAAAGCATAACGCTCTTTAAGTGGTTTACGTGTGGCCAATCTAAAAGCCACTAAATCTCCTTCTCCACTCTCTAATAGCTCTAACATCTCTGTGGCATTTTCAGCCAAGATCAACTGTAAATTAAGATCTAAATAGTCGGCTAAGTTTAGTGCCAAATCATAATCAAACCCCATTTCATCATCGTTATTACCGATATAATATGAGAATGCACTCTCCATTGTAATCACGCGCAATACACCACGCTCTTGGATTTGTACTAAATCAATTCCAATTTCTTGAGGCGGTAACTCTTCTACCACAGCTTCTTTATGCTTACAACAAATCATTATAAACAACATAAAAGCTAGATAAAACAGTCTCGAAATATAAGAGTATGCTTTATTCCCCATATGAATAGCTATCGGTTAATATCTCAACACACAGTAATGATTATAGAATCACTCCGGTAATAATTGCAAAGGCACATGTTCTATCAGCTCATCCTCTATCAGAGGTAATCCACAAATACGCATATATAATCGCGCTGTAGCAATAACATCTTTCTCACAATAGATAGCAATACGCTCTAAATTATCTTCTTGATAGAATACTTGAGACACTTGCGAACCATCTATATCATCTTTAGGGGTAGGTATATTAAATAATGCAGTAAGTAATTTTAGAGAAGTATAATGTTTATAATCTCCAAATTTCCACAATTCTAATGTATCAATAAAGGTTGTTTCCCATGGTTTCTTACCGGCAATTTGCAAAGCCATAGGTAGCTCTACTCCATGCACTAACATACGCCGACAAATATAAGGAATATCAAACTCCTTAATATTATGTCCACACAAAAACTTCTGATTCGAGTCTAAAAACTTTGCTGCCATCCCGGTAAATGCCTTTAGCAACTTTTCCTCATCGTTACTAGCATAAGATTTCACTCTGAATCTCATCTGTCCCTCTTCATAAAATATAAAGCCCACCGAAATACAAACTATTTTTCCGAACTCCGCAAACACCCCGGCACCATTGGCAAAAGCATCTTCCGCAGTCATTTGATTTTCAGCAACAATTTGTTGTCTTCGGCAAACCTGTTCATGTTTATCCTGCCACAAATGTTGCATAGTCTCGTTCATTTCTGAAAGAGAAGCACATTGAGGTACCGTTTCAATATCTATAAATAGTATTTTATTTAATTGATATGGAAGCATACATTCTTGACTTATGGAATTTCATTAAGGATAAAAAGGAACATTATAATTTTCCAGATACTATTTTGAGGTTAGCCCCAAATTCTTTTCAATATACATGGTAAGAATATCAATAGCCACTTGGTTACTACCACCCTCTGGAACAATTAGGTCGGCATATCTTTTTGTAGGTTCAATAAATTGTAGGTGCATAGGCTTCAACACACGCGTATAACGATCCATAACTGCTTGTGCTGTACGTCCACGCTCAACAACATCGCGACTAATAACACGAATTAAACGTTCATCGCTATCGCAATCAACAAACACCTTTAGGTCCATTTGACTACGAAGCTGATCATCGCACAGTGCTAATATTCCTTCTACAATAACAACATCGCGTGGTTCAATATGTATAGTCTCAGGCTGACGTGTACAGGTTAAATAGGAATAAGTAGGCTGTTCAATGCTTTTCCCACTGCGTAATTGTGCTACCTGCTCTGAAAGGAGAGCCCAATCAAAGGCATCGGGATGGTCAAAATTAATATTCTGACGCTCTTCCATAGGAATATGACTACTATCTTTATAATAAGAGTCCTGCGGCAAAAGAACCACTTCATTAGGAGGCAAACTCTCTATTATCTTTCTCACTACGGTGGTTTTACCCGAACCCGTTCCTCCGGCAATTCCAATAATCAACATAACTAAATATTCTTATGATTGTTAATAAACAAAGCTCATTAAACCAAATAGTTATTCAGTTGCAATAGCTATTCATTTCATTGAAATGCAAATATCATAACATTCTGAACCTATTCAAGTGACAAAGATAAAGAATAAATATGAGAAATAGTACTTTTTATTCTCATTTACAATATTAAGACGTCGCTTTTATTAATATTTAATTTCAAATATTATAATATTACCTCACGTAAACAATATGTGAAACATGGAAACAAATACACTAAACATGCTTAAGTAAAAGTCCTTTGACTACTTCTACAAAATGCATAGGTTCTTCAATAAGGGGAGAATGGGCTGAATTATCAAAACGAATATACTCCTTCTGTGGAACATCTAAACTATTAAAGAACTCGTAACTTAACTGTTCAGACACCAAGTAATCATACTTACCATGCACAATAAAAAAGGGACATTCGTATTGAACATTTGGAGCGTCAACATCTTCAATCACCTGCTTATAAAGCACATCCGATATAAGCATTCCTTTTAAATAGTGCAATTTCTCTTTTATTGTATACCCATTAAAGAATATAACATCTTTAGCAAATAAGAACATTGCATATTTAGAGTTATGCATTATGCCGTACCCATATTTAGCAAGTATGGAATTACGAATCATATACACATAGAAATTACTTAAAAACAGTCTACTTCCCGGTTTAGAGAGTTGAAGCCACCATTTACAGAACCTATCGTTATGTTCGTTAACACTCTTCATTAATTCTTTATAGCACAATAGTTCTGAGGCATATTGATTGGTCACCTGCCCCACACCAACATAGGCCTTAAAACGCTCTGGATACCTCTTTAAGACCACTCTACTTAAATAGCTACCCCATGAGTGACCCATTAAAAATATCTTTTCTTTGCCAAAACGTTCACAAAGATAGTTTGCAAGAATATTTGCATCGCTAGCTAATAGCTCAGGTGTTAGTTCACTCCTACGTGTCTTAGCATTACAAGTCATACCTGCTCCCCTCTGATCCCAGTAGCAAACAGTAAAATAACGCTCCAAACGCTCACGACCTTCGTATTTAATTATCAGAGGCAATTCGGGAGTTGCCGGACCACTATGTAGAAATAGAATAATAGGATTATCCTTATTCTCACCACGTAAAAAGAACTTTTGTTCTATTCCATTTATTAATATCCCCCTTTTTTCATTTATGGAATTAGGAAAGGTATTCCGATGTTCATCAAGTAAAGGAGGTAATATACCTTCGCTAGTAGACGATATTGAAAGTAAAAATAAACATAACAAACAAAGACTCGACAGAATAACAATTACTACGGGAGGTGAAAGAGTCACAGAAAAAAGAAACAGAAACAAAAA
>CAMTOX010000204.1 GCA_947074225.1 uncultured bacterium | reverse complement strand
ACCGTTTTTAGTAAAAGCTGTATCCAGCAAGAAAGTTAAAAGGGGACATAGTAAACCAAGTAATAATAAGATAGGGCAAAGTAATACTGGAGCGCTAACGCTTGCAGGAGCGTCGGCAAGACGTGGTGAGATACGGAATACCGCAAATACACCCAAACGTGCAATTGCCATTTCAATACCCATGGCTAAAGCCAACTCTTTGCCATTGAACCATTTTACAATACCTTTAGAAACAGTTACACCAGCCATCTCAACACCACAGCCAAAGATCATGAAACCTAACGAGGCCAATTTTGCTGAGGCAGGGAATGCAACCCAAAAACTATTAAGTGCGGTTTCAAGTCCAGAGCCGGCAAAGGCTGGAGTCAAAGCGTAATATTTTATGGCTGCACCAACCACCATTACTATTGCAGAAAGTACTGCGGTGAAACGTACACCCATCTTATCCAAGATAATACCGGCAAAGATAAGGAAGAATACAAACACATTTAGAAAATACTCTGAAGAAGCAAAGGTACCAAATGCTAACGAGTTCCATTCTAATTGGTTCTCTAACATACTTTTTAATGGAGAAAGAACGTCTACAAACATGTAGGCGAAGAACATACAAGAGGCTAACAATAGCAGAGCGCACCAACGCACTATAGGCCGATCGTTTAGCAAAGTTTCTACTTTTTGGTTCATGATTGTTTTGATTTTTAGATAATGGTTTGCTATGCAATGCAATTTGCATAACCGATAAATTTAAGGTCTATTTTATGCTGATTTGCATAAAAAATTCTTGCAAAAGTAAGTAAATATCCGATAATTCCCTTATGTTTGTATTAAAATTTTAATCTATGGATATCTTTTTAATTATTCTCGCTGCACTTTTTATCATTGCAGGAATTGTTGGTTCTGTAGTTCCTGCACTTCCGGGACCACCCCTTGGTTATATTGGACTTTTGCTCATGCAATTTACTCAAGCCATTCATTTCTCGGCTTGGTTTCTTATGGGATGGGGCATTGCTGTGGTGGTAGTATTACTGATTGATAACTTCTTACCTATGTGGACCACTAAACGCTTTGGTGGAAGTAAGTGGGGAGTAACAGGGAGTGTCATAGGGATGATTGCCGGCCTTTTTATTCCACCGGTGGGAATTATTTTAGGAACACTTATTGGAGCGGTTGTGGGAGAGTTAATCTATAGTCGTAAATTTCATATTGCTATTAAAGCAGGATTCGGAGCTTTTGTAGGATTCATGCTTACCATAGGTATTAAATTGGCCATGAGTTTTGTCTTCCTATATTATTATGTGGTTGAGATTATAAGTATGATATAATATAAATTCATAACACATTTAAAACTTGTGTGTTAATAGATAAGAACGCCTAATATTCATTACAATATGGAATGTTAGGCGTTCTCTTTTTTAATATATAATCTCTTCTTATTCTTCTAACTTACTCATTCTCCTATTTATGGAGCGTCCAATTAATGAGTCGATAGAATATTTACCGGGTCCGGTAAATAAGAGTAATAAGAAAATAATGAAATAGAGTAGGGGAATCTCCTTCATGGCAAACGAGGCTTTAGCAAATACCACCGTAATAACAATAAACATATCGAAAATCATTGGCAATAGTGCCAATCTACTTAAAAAGCCTACAATTAAGGCTGCCGAACAAAACACTTCAATAATGATAATAATAATTAAGGTTGCTTCAGAGCCCATTCCCAAAGGATTTGGGAACCGATCTGCCATCATATTAAAATCTACCCATTTCTCTATGCCATGACGCATGAATAATAATCCAAATACTACACGAGCTATGAGTAATAACTTCTCGTTTAAATTGTAGTTGGACTCTAATGGAAAAAGAACTTTCTCAAATGTATTCATATGGTCAATGTTTTTAAACTCATTCTCTATTACTCTATGTTAGTCACTAATGAATATATCGTTAGTATTGAGTAATATAAAACAAATAGTATCTAGTTATATTTTGTATTCTTTCATGGTTCTAATTTCCAAGCATAATTGTTTGTATTCTGTTTCTGTTATAGCAGTTTCATAGTTGCTTTCAAGAGGTTTACAGTCTCTTCTCTGTCGCCAGCAATGAGCATCCTTGCCATAGCCATTGAGATGCCTTTCATTTGCGAAAGCGATACTTTTGGAGGCATAGCCAAAGCATTCGGATTGGTATGTACGTCAACTAATACTGCTCCGGGTTGTGCGAATGCCTCTTTAAGCACCGATTCTAATAGTTCTGGATCTACAACCTTATAACTTAATATGCCTAATGATTCCGCCAGTTGGCTAAACTCAGGGTTTAGCATGTCGGTTTGTGTGTCGGGGAGTCCATCGGCCTCCATCTCTAATTTCACCATGCCAAGGCTTCGGTTGTTATATACCACAATCTTTATAGGCAGTTTATATTGTGCTACTGTAGCCAATTCGCCTAGTAACATGGACAATCCACCATCGCCACATAATGCCACCACCTCTCTATTAGGCTGCGATAGAGCTGCACCAATAGCCATGGGCAATGAATTACACATAGTGCCATGATTGAACGAAGCCAATAAATCTCTTCCTTGAGTGGCATTTAAAAAGCGTGCACTCCAAGTACAGCACATGCCAGTATCGGCAGTGAAGATGCAATTGTCACTTGCCAGTTGGTCTATTAATGTAGTGAGATATTCTGGCGCTATTAAATCGTTCGAGCCTTTATCTTGCGCTAAAAGGGTCATATCTTTCTTTACCTTTTCGTGTAGCGTTAAGTGTTCTTCAAGGAAGCTGGTATCTGTTTTTTCTGTTAATAGCGGCATGAGTTGTTCAAGGGTTGCCTTTACATCGCCCACTAACCCTAAGGATACATTGGCACGTCGCCCAATACGTTCGGCACACGTATCAATCTGAACAATGGTGCATTTATTAGGTAGGAAATGTTCGAATGGAAAGTCTGTTCCAAGCATAATCAATAATTCGCAGTCGAACATGCTCATATAGGCCGATGGAATGCCTAATAATCCGGTCATGCCCACACCATTTGGATTGTCGTATTCCACATCCATCTTCCCTCTGTAAGTATAGGCCATAGGTGCTTTTAGCAAGTTTGCCAAAGCTACCACTTCATCATGTGCTTTGGCGCAACCATGTCCACAATAGAGTGTAATTTTTGTATGTTCACTCATTAAATTGGCCAACTCTTGTAACGACTTTTGTGAAGGTAGGCAGGCTTTATTTTCAAATTCAGGCAAAGGAAGCGTTGACTCTTGCGATGGCTGAGAAGCCAAGTCGCCAGGAAGTCCAATAACAGAAACACCATGTTGACTTAGGGCTGTGCGAATGGCTGCTGGCATCATTCGCGCAAATTGTTGCGCATTTATGGCCAATTGATTGTAGACTGTACAATCGTCGAACAGGCGAATGGTATTTGTCTCCTGAAAAAATCCTGTTCCCATTTCACTGCTGGCACACGTAGAGGCAATGGCAACTACGGGAAGGTGGTTACGGTTGGCATCGTACAGACCATTAATTAAATGCACATGCCCTGGACCGCTACTTCCGGCGCAACACCCAATACCTGAAAAATAGGCTTCTGCTTCGGCAGCAAAAGCACCACACTCTTCATGACGTACATGAATCCAACGGATAGTATCGCTATTGGTAATAGCTTGGTTTACGAAATTTAGACTATCGCCTGTAACAGCGTACAGATGCTTTACTCCTGCTTGAGAAAGCATATCGACTAATTGTTGTGCTACATTTTTGCTCATAAAGTATAACTTATATTCTTCTTAGTACTAATCAATATTCGTACTAAAACATTATTATAAAATAACGATTATAGTTCTATTATTAAGTTTATTGATTTATAACAATGTAGTTGAGGTTTTAATCTATGCGGAGAACTATTATGTGGTTGCATATAGTTATAATCTCTTTTTTATAAATCTATATCATAGCAATATGCTTTTGGGCAGCAGCCTTATTCACCCCTTTTAGGCTATAGTTTTATTAAATTAGATATGTTGATGAAATAAAACTTCCATCCCTACATTTAAATATAATAAACCTTGCCATTGTGAAACAATCTCTCAAGGTCTGTTTCGTTTACTAAAAATCTATAGGCTATGGTTTTAATTGTTTTATTTTATACACTTTACGCACTTGTAATACTCATTGAATATATCTAATTTGGGTTAAGTTCTATTTATTCTTTCAGCTTCCTATGAAAGAGGGAATAAAGTGGGATTAAAGAGGGACCAAATTCGGATTCTAGATCCGAATTTAGATCGGAAGAGCACACGTCTGAACTCCAGTCACATTCAGAAATCTCGT
>CAMTOX010000203.1 GCA_947074225.1 uncultured bacterium | reverse complement strand
TGTCAGAAGAGGAAAAAGTGAACAGCGGGGCCGATTATGGCGCAAGTAGTATTCAGGTATTAGAAGGCTTGGAAGCGGTACGTAAACGTCCTGCGATGTACATTGGCGATATAGGCACTAAAGGTCTACACCACTTAGTTTATGAGGTTGTCGACAACTCAATCGACGAAGCTTTAGCTGGATATTGTACACACATTGAAGTATTCATCAATGAAGATAATTCAATTACTGTAACCGATAACGGACGCGGTATTCCAGTAGACATACATGAGAAAGAGGGCAAATCGGCCCTTGAGGTAGTAATGACCGTATTACATGCGGGTGGTAAATTCGATAAAGGTTCCTATAAAGTATCGGGTGGACTACATGGTGTGGGTGTATCGTGTGTAAATGCACTCTCTACCTTACTCCACGTTGAAGTATGCCGCAATGGTAAAGTATACATGCAAGAGTACCGTCGCGGTATTCCACAATTTGATGTTAAAGTCATTGGTGAATCAAATACCACTGGAACTTCAGTCACCTTCCACCCAGATCCAGAAATATTTATTGATTTAGAGTATCAATATAAAATATTAGCTACTCGCTTACGCGAGTTAGCATTCTTAAATGCTGGTATTAGCCTTTGCATTACCGACCGTCGTGAGAAGGATGAACAAGGAGTCGTACTAAGCGAGACCTTCTATTCTGAAGAGGGTGTACGTGAATTTGTAAAACATATCGATAGCTCTCGCGAATCATTAATTCAAGATGTTATCCATATTAGCACCGACAAATATGGCACTCCAGTGGAAGTAGCCATGATTTACAACAACTCATACTCGGAAAATCTACATTCATACGTAAATAATATCAACACCATTGAACATGGTACTCACGTAGCAGGTTTCCGTCGTGCATTAACTCGTACATTAAAGAAATATGCCGAAGATAGCAAGTTGCTCGACAAGGTTAAAGTAGAGATTTCGGGCGATGACTTCCGTGAAGGTTTAACTGCTGTTATCTCTGTTAAGGTTGGCGAGCCACAGTTTGAAGGTCAAACCAAGACCAAGTTGGGTAACAATGAGGTTATGGGTATGGTAGACCAAGCTGTTGGCGAAGCCTTAGGCAACTACCTAGAGGAGCATCCAAACGAAGCGAAACAGATTGTACAGAAGGTTATTTTAGCTGCTACAGCTCGTAACGCAGCTCGCAAGGCGCGTGAAATGGTACAACGCAAATCACCACTATCGGGTGGAGGTCTTCCCGGTAAACTTGCCGACTGTTCAAGCCGCAACCCTGAAGCTTGCGAATTATACCTTGTGGAGGGTGATTCTGCGGGCGGATCGGCAAAACAAGGTCGCGACCGTCAGTTCCAAGCAATCTTACCGCTGCGTGGTAAAATATTAAACGTTGAGAAAGCAATGCAACACAAAGCTTTTGAAAGTGAAGAGATTCGCAACATATACACTGCCCTTGGAGTAACCATAGGCACCGCAGAAGATAGTAAAGCATTAAACCTTGACAAACTTCGTTACCACAAAGTAATAATCATGACCGATGCCGATGTCGATGGTAGTCACATCGCCACATTAATCTTAACATTCTTCTTCCGCTATATGAAAGAGCTTATTGAGAATGGTTATGTTTATATTGCTACTCCTCCGTTATATCTTTGTAAGAAAGGTAAAACCGAGCAATATTGTTGGACTGAAGAGCAACGTCTTGCCTTTATTGCCGAATATGGTGGTGGAAACGAAGGCAGTGTAACCCAACAACGCTATAAAGGTCTAGGAGAGATGAACCCAGACCAATTATGGGAAACAACAATGAAACCAGAAAATCGTACTTTACGTCAGATCAACATTGAAAATGCTGCCGAGGCAGATTATATCTTTTCAATGCTAATGGGCGATGAAGTAGCTCCTCGCAGAGAATTTATTGAAGAGAATGCTACCTATGCAACCATTGATGCGTAAGTAAAAAATCATTCATTACATAAAAACTGTCCTCTAATTTTAGGGGGCAGTTTTTTTCTGCTGTAAAGGATAAAAAAAGCAAATAAAATAGAATTATTGGTATCATTTTTGCAAATAATATTTTTATTATCTTAAGTGAATAAAAAGGTTATAAATGATATCAAATAAAGCAGATAACTTCCTCATTGTTAAAAATGAAGGTTAATATAAAATTCAACAATTGTTATTGTATTTATAATAAAAAGTTATACCTTTGTTGTAAACAAGAGTTATGTATAAATAGTTTATAATTAAAAATATAGAGTTATGAAATTTATCGTTTCAAGTTCAGCATTGCTGAGTCGTTTACAGTCAATTGGACGTGTAATCAATTCCAAAAGCACCTTACCCATATTAGAGAATTTCTTATTAAGAGTAGAAGGCAACCAGCTTACAGTAACAGCATCTGATTTGGAAACAACGTTGACAACGACTTTATCAGTTGAACAGGCCGATGGTGACATTACCATAGCGTTGCCAGCAAAATTATTAATGGACACATTGCGTGAGTTCTCAGAGCAACCATTAACCTTCGACATAAACACAGAGAATTTAGCTGTAGTATTCCGTACAGAGACAGGTCACTACAACTTTATTGGTCAAAATGGTACCGAATATCCTCAAGCACCGGAACTATCGGCAGATGCCAATAAACTTGCCATAGATGTTTCAGTACTATCCACAGGTATAAACAAGACTTTATTTGCTACTGCAACAGACGATTTACGTCCAACAATGACAGGTATCTTTTTCAATTTTACCACTGAAAATGTAACCTTTGTAGCTACCGATGCTCACAAGCTTGTACGTTTAAGCAATTCTACTGTAAAATGCGAAAACGAAGCCTCTTTTATTTTACCAAAGAAACCAGCTACAATGCTTAAAAACCTTTTAGGTTCTGAGAAAGAGTCGGTAGCCGTGAGCTTTGACCAGAAAAACATTGTTTTTGAGATGGAAAGCTACAGAATGATTTGTCGTCAAATTGAAGGTAAATATCCAAACTACAATGGTGTAATTCCACAAAACAATCCTCTTAAGGTAACTGTAGATCGTTTATTATTTGTCAATGCCATTAAACGTGTATCTGCTTTTGCCAATCAAGGAACATATTTAATTAAACTATCTATCAAAGAGAATATGATTCACTTATCGGCTCAAGATATAGACTTCTCTATTTCGGCCGAAGAAAAAATTGTTTGTCAATATGATGGTGAATTGATAAATATTGGATTTAAGGCACCATTATTGATAGATATTTTAAATGGAATCTCTTCCGGTGATGTTGTGTTAGAGTTAGCCGATTCTTCACGTGCAGGCATCATCTTACCTTTTGAAAACGAACCTGACGAAGATTTACTAATGTTATTAATGCCAATGTTATTAGGCGAATAAAACGTTTAATAGATATCTGCCTATAATATATTGGTATTATCTAATAGGTTCGGTAATAAGATTAGTTTTATACTTAATAAGGAGATATAGGTTATGGTAGCGTCTATGGTAGATTATATCCGTTATGAGCTAAAAGGGCTGTATCCGGATAGTGAAATTAAAAGTTTTATACGTTTGGTTATGGAAAAAGTTTCAGGACTTTCTCTAACCGATGTATTAGTATCGCCCAGCAAAAGGTTGTCGGAACATCATTGCAATGCAATACGATTAATTGTTAATCGCTTGAAATTGCGTGAACCTATTCAATATGTTCTTGGACAAACCTTTTTCTTTGGTATTCCTATTCAGGTGGACAATCGTGTGTTAATTCCACGTCCTGAGACTGCAGAACTCGTAGAGTTAGTCTTGAAAGAGAATCCTGGAATGGAGGGTAATG
This sequence comes from uncultured bacterium, assembly GCA_947074225.1. Lineage (GTDB taxonomy): Bacteria > Bacteroidota > Bacteroidia > Bacteroidales > Paludibacteraceae > CAMTOX01. Next base: position 514 of record CAMTOX010000203.1, on the reverse strand, counting down.
TATTAGATATTGGTACCGGAAGTGGGTGTATTGCCATAGCACTGGCTGTTAATATGCCACTATCGAAGGTTGCAGCTTTTGATGTATCTGTTGATGCACTTAACGTTGCATACGACAATGCCGATGCCAATAACGTACTTGTTCGCTTCTACCAATATGACATCTTAAAAGAGAAAGAGTGGGACGATACATTTGATGTAATTGTGAGTAATCCGCCCTATATCTGCGAATCGGAAAAAGTAGAAATGGATAATAACGTAAAGGATTTTGAACCTGCTAACGCATTATTTGTTGACGATGACGACCCATTGGTTTTCTACCGTAACATAGCCGATTTTGCTCAGTTGCACCTTAAACCAAATGGTAAATTATATTTTGAAATTAATCAAAAATTAGGAGGGCCAACATCTGATCTTTTACAGATCGGAAGAGCACACTTCTGAACTCCAGTCACATTCAGAAATACCGTATGCCGTCTTCTGCTTTTAAAAAAAAAAAATCTAAATATCATTCA
>CAMTOX010000202.1 GCA_947074225.1 uncultured bacterium | reverse complement strand
TTTATTGACAAGGATAACGATCCATGGGTATTTCCCGGTATTGGCGATATTGGTACCAGCTACTTGGATACACGTGCTAATAGCTGGGTGAATTTAGGGAAAGAAAATGCCCGACTCTCCTCTTTCTTGATTCGTGCATTGGCTCAAGATAGTGAAGGTACTATGTGGATTTCCTCAGATCATGGGGGATTAAATTTATACAATAAGAAGAGTGGGGAGGTACAGGTGTTAAAGCACGACATTTACAATAAACACTCTATTTGCCAAAACTCTATCATCTCTCTCTATTACGATAGTGAAGGTGTTATGTGGGCAGGGTCGTATAAGAATGGACTATCGCACTACCATAAACATCTCTTCAAATTCCATGAGCAGCCCGATATGCAAATGCTCAACTCCAAATTCTATTCGCTCGATTGTAATGTGCTTTTAGTAGATAAAAAAGGGCGTTTGTGGATTGGTACAAATGGACAAGGTATTATTCGTTACGACAAGACAAATAATGAGTATAAACTCTTTCTCAGCGAAAAGAATAACCTGAATACCATCTCGTCCGATATCATCACAGCCATTACCGAAGATAGTAAGGGAGTTATCTGGATTGGTACTTTCCTAGGGGGTATCAACTCAATTTCACAATCCGATAAGGTAACGCAGTATCGTCCGGAACAGAATAGCCCAAACTTCTTGTCTAATAAGAGTGTTTACGAAATATACGAGGATGACCTCGGTTACCTTTGGCTTGCCACTTTAGGCAGTGGTTTAGACCGTTTAAATCCTGAACGAAACAGATTTGACCACTTCAGCATTTCGAATACCAAAGGGATGGTGTCCGACTATAATACCTCAATCCATAAATTCAACGGCGACAAGTTCTTTACTTGTGCTGCAGCAGGTATCAGCGTGGTAGATGTCAAGACCAATAAAGTACAAACCATGACCGAGTTTACTCAAATGCCGGAGTTTGACGAAATTATTCAAGTGAATAGTGTGTTAACCGATTCGCGCGGTATGGTATGGATAGCAACCAAATATGGTATTGCGCTCTATAAGCCTAATAGCTCTAAACTAATAGCCATAAAACTCAATGATGGTACTACAGGGAAAGATATTGTCTCTCTCATAGAAGATAACAATGGTAATATTTGGGCCGGAACACAAGGTGAACTTCTCTATATTCAATGTAATCCAAAAGGTACAGAGTTTACCTATAAAATAAATAGCTTCAATAAAGAAGATGGACTCATAGGCAATACTTTTAATCCAAATTCTACCTATAAGGATTTAAAAGGAAATATTTTCATGGGTACCACTTCAGGGGTCATAGAGATAGATCCTAATTGTTTAAGCATTAACGAAACCAAACCGGTAAGTAAATTCTCGGCTCTCTTTGTCAATAATAAAGAGATAAAGCCGGGCGATGAACTCACCGGTAAGGTTGTTTTAACTAGACATATTAGCGAAAGCAAGAAGATTACTTTGCCCTATAATCAAACTAATTTTACCTTGCATTTCTCTACTTTCAACTATGCCCGTCCTGTAAAGTGTCAGTTCCGCTATTTGCTGAAAGGTTTAGATAACGACTATGTTACTTTACCTCAGGGTAAGAATTCGGTCTCTTTCTCAAATCTTAACCCCGGAAAATATGAGCTTTTAGTCTATGCTGCCAATGAAGACCAAGTATGGAGCGAGACACCCATAGCACTGGAGATAGATGTGATTCCCCCTTTCTGGAAACGTTGGTGGGCCTATTTGTTCTATGGATTTGTCATTGCAATGGTTGTATGGCTCATTTTTCGCTCTAAATTAAACAGACAAAAAGAGCTTTTTGAAAAAGATAAACGTACTTTAGAAGCTACTAAACAACATGAGTTAGATGAGATGAAGATTAGTTTCTTCACAAACATTAGCCATGAGTTTAAAACACCACTCACCCTTATTTTGAGTCCGGTGCAGAAGATGCTGCAAGAAAATCCTACTTCCGAACAGAAGATGCTCCTACAAATGATGCAACGTAATGCTACAAATCTTATGGAGTTGGTGAGCGATTTACTCGACTTCCGTAAACTTGACATACAGAAATTAACCTTGAATCGATCTACTGGCGATATTGTAAGCTATGTTAAAGAGGTGTGTCAGAATTTCACTGAGTTGGCTAAAGAGAAACATATTACCATGTCGTTTACAGCACATTTTCCACAACTCTATATGGATTTTGATGCTAAGAAGATGCATAAAGTTGTTACAAACTTACTCTCCAATGCCATTAAGTATACCCCATCGGGAGGTAAAGTGGAGGTGGTGTTAAGTAAAGTAGAACAAATGACCAATAATACCGAACAGCTGCTACTTACTGTTACCGATTCCGGTATTGGCATAGCCCCAGAAGATAAGATACGTATCTTTGAACGCTTTCACCGTGCTGAAGAGGCCGACACCATGGCTTCGGGTACCGGAATAGGGTTGCATATGGCAAGTGAATATGTGAAACTGCATAACGGACAGATTCAAGTGCAGAGCAATCTTGGCAAAGGATCTACCTTCCAAGTAACAATTCCTATTTTTGTGACACAGATGATTGAGCATGACGTTATAACGACATCTCAGGAAAAGGAAGATTCATCAATAAACAAGCGTAATGAAGAGGGCTATAAAGAAAAAGAGATGCCAATATTACTCATTGCCGACGATAATCCGGACTTCAGGAACTTTATTAAAGGACTTTTTGTAAATAGCTATCAGGTGATTACAGCACAAGATGGTGAGGAGGCTTATGAACGTGCTTTAGAGTTATTTCCCGATATTATTTTAAGCGATATCATGATGCCTCATATGGATGGCTATGAGCTATGCCGAAAAATTAAAGGCGACATACGTACATCGCACATTCCCGTAATCTTGCTCACGGCAAAAGATTCAGAAGAGAGTCACTTTGAGGGAATATCTGTTGGAGCCGACGATTATATCTCTAAACCTTTCAATATTGAGATGCTATCGCTCAAAATAGCTAAGATAGTAGAGAAGCAGAAACAACGGCAAGACTCTTTTAAGAAAAAGATTCATATACCTACCAGTGAGATTGATGTAGAGAGTATGGATGAGAAATTTGTCAAAAAAGCGGTCGAGTTGGTAGAGCAAAATATGAGCAACCCCGATTTCTTAGTGGGTAACCTCTGTGAGGAGATGAATATGAGCCGCGTCTATTTCTACAAAAAAATATTGGCACTGACCGATAAAACACCATCGGAATTTATTCGCTACATTCGTTTGCAACGGGCAGCAGAACTGCTTGAAAAGAGCCAGATGTTTGTTAACGAGGTGGCCTATCAGGTTGGATTTAACGATGCCAAGTATTTCCGCAAATATTTCAAGGAGGAGTTTGGTATAACGCCGGTAGAGTATAAAAAGAGATACGTAAATAATGAAGCCTCAAACGCATCGTAATAAACGCTCAGTATATAACATCTGTTATTGTGTTATTATATACATAATATAAGAGAGCCGCAAGTAGTTGCGGCTCTCTTATATTTTATGCTTACCCTCTCTTATCTTATTCTTTCCAATTTTTCATCTTGAAAGTATAGCTTTTATTTGGCAGTAACTCCAATTCCATAAAATCTCTCTTTTCTACTGTTTTGCCATTTATGGTAACATCTGTAGCTTGTTGTGGCACATAAATGCGTACCTGCTGTTTTGTTGGAGTGCTAAAGGTAGCACTCATCTCTTGTTCATTCCAATCAATATTGGTAGTGATGTTGCGGCGTGCCTTTATGCCATGAATATATCCGCTGTTCCAATTGTCGGGTAGGGCAGGTAGAAAATGAATGAATCCGGCATGACTCTGCAAGAGCATCTCCATGATTCCTGCGGCACCGCCAAAGTTACCATCTATTTGGAAGGGTGGGTGAGAACAGAAAAGATTTGGATAGGTGCCTGCTCCAGCTTCTTGAAGAGTTACACTGTCCACACTGCTCTTCAATAAACTCTTAAAGAGTTCCCAAGCACGATTCCCATCGTGCAGGCGTGCCCAGAAGTTTATCTTCCAGGCTCTGCTCCAGCCTGTGGCCTCATCGCCTCTACGATTTAATGTTACACGGCAAGCTTTGGCAAGCTCAGGGGTAGTGATTGGTGAGATTTGATTACTTGGATGCAGACCATAAAGGTGCGATACATGGCGGTGGTTTAACTCCGCTTCTTCATAATCTTCCAACCACTCTTGTAAATAACCTCCCTCGGCAATTTTATGATCAGGAAGTTGTGCAAGGGCACTATGCAATACTTGGCGCAGGCTATCGTCTTGATTCAACAGTTCAGATGCCATAACAACGTTGCTAAAGAGTTCGCGAATGAGCTGTGTATCCATGGTCGGACCCATACAAATGCTCACTTTGCTGCGGCTGGCATCGTCAGGCATATAAAAAC
>CAMTOX010000201.1 GCA_947074225.1 uncultured bacterium | reverse complement strand
CATTCACTAACGACTGACGAGCACCACTCTTAGCATCGTAAAGCATTACATGCCCATTAAAATCACTAACACCATTAAAGGTTAATGTTAAATGCGTTGTTGGCTCATTATCTATAATAGAGATACCTAATGGAATCATATCCATTTCTGAAACTCCATTTATAACTAATGCCTCATGATCTGTATGTGTATATATAGCCGAAGGAGTCATTGCACTAGACAACATAATCAGACGAGAATCTTCATACATATCATAACCTGAGGTATAAACATCGCTCTCTATCACAGAACAATAAGAGGTAACACCATTCCGATTAGCTTCAATTACCAACTGCGACTTAGGAGCGCTACTTAATGCACTACGTACTGCAGAAGGAGCTGGCGCACTGCCACCACTATATGTGGTCATCATAGATGAATAGATATTTAACACTGGATTTGTCCATTCAGGATCTATTTGTACCAAGAATGAGGTCATTGGAGGTATATTGACAATAGTTCCACCACCGCTTCCACTGCCACTATTAATATTGTACGACACTTGACTTCTATCGGCAGGGTTAAAGAGAGAGTAGGTTCCGGTAGCTGTATTACTATTATCGGCATGCTGGAAGAATTTATTAACATCTAACTCTGTCATAAATGGATTAGCCACTAAGTGTACAGATTGGGTTACATCCTTACGCATACTAAAATCGGCCCTTACCACTGCTGTAGCATCAACATTGGCATCAACAGCAGCACCTACAGGTTTAGAACCGGCAAGTCTACCATAGTTTGCCGGACGTGTTACATTCTCTTTAATATTGGTTTGCTCGCCATAGGTTCCATAATAATAATACTCTGTGTCTGCTTTTGGCAAACGTACCACTAAAGTAGTTTCAGCATCTCTATTATTTTGAGGCCATATTGAATAACCATGACCCGCTATTATCGGCTGATTTAAAGCATTGAAAGGCGCAGTCCACTCGGTTCCAGAAACCATTGTGGTATCATTATTACGATCTACGGTATACGATTCGCTATTGAACATAGAAGTATAGAAACGATAGATACCGCGATTATCGGGTGCATCTACATCCTCGAAATAGCCACTCTGATAGCTCCCCGATGCCGGAATATGCATATCGCCAGTCACCATACCCTCGAATGGAGGAGCAAATAGGTTCCACTGACCTGCTGTCAATGCTACATCTACCCAGGCCTTCTGATAGTTCAACCACTGATGATTTCCCAATACCGCATTTGCCCCAATATGGACATTCTTACAGCTATTAGGTAAGAAGTTATAATCGAACATAATATCAATTTGAGCTGCATCGCCCAAAGCATAATAACTCACACTGTTATCGGCATTACGTTTTGCCTCTGGATTAATTAAAATTGGCATCTGAACATTAACAGCTATCAATGCATTGGTATAAGCATCCGGTACATATCCCACACCGCTATCATCTATATTACCATCGGCATCAATCATCACCCAGTTATTATCGCGGTGCCATGATGTAGAGGCTGTTACTGGCGACCACATAACACGTTCTGGGATAACTACAATACTAAAGTTACAATATCCCGAACAAACTTCTCCATCCAATGGATCTAAAACAGCTACAAAATCATAACGATGGCCTGGTTTAAATTTGAGAGAGGCATGAGGAGTTTCTAAACTCATATAACCTTGACCATTATTTTCTACAAAGGTTACTAATCCAAAAGCAGGAGCTGATGAATTTCCATCATAAAATGGCAAACTGCTATTTCCATCACTCGAACTGTTTAACAAATAAACCTTGACTTTGTTATTTAAAGCAGTTGCGCTTTGAACAGGAGTTATCTCACGTATTGGAAGTGCTAACGACTGAACAACACCCCCTACAGTTGGGAATAAATTAGCGCTATTTATACGTACTTGACGTCTTAATTTTACATGATCTGGCAAATGATTCTCGCTATTTGAACCAATTACAAAATGGGAATCCGAGAAGTTGGCTGCTATGAGAATAACAAAAGGTCGGTCACAGATACGTATCTGCTTATTTGTACTATTAACAGCACTTCCAGCTATTGGAAATACGGTATAATAAGTAGAATCTTGAGTGAAGTAGCGTTTAATCTCCGATTGGTTCAACTCTAACATTCCACGCGTCATTAATTGAGTAATCAAGTTAAGATCATCGGCAGTAAAGCTTCCTTTTGCCGAAAGATCTGAGAGTAACGATGCATTAGGGAATTCTATACGCATAGCCATAATAGCATCTTTAATTGTCTGATAGTTGAATCCATAATACTCTCCTTGAGGTCCATAGGCCGCTTCATCACCATTTAACCAATCATAACGTGCTACACCTTCAAACAACTGACCTAACTCACTCTCAGAACCATAAAGTACTATAGCTATAGTGTTTAAGCTATTTCCACAATCGGAGTCGGCATATAAATCTGAGCTTGTGGAACCATTCAACACCACCTTAGCTTGAGGTTGCATATTAAAATTGGCATTCATCCCGCAATTGGAAGTGGCTGAGTTCAAATCTGCAACAGTAGAACTTAATACACACTGGTAACTATTGCCCACTTTAAATTTAGAGGTATCATTATGCATAATATAATAGATATCGTGAAATACTCCTTTTTCATCGGCCTCTTTTACAATAAAGATATTTGAAATATTAGCTTGCCCTGCTGCAGCAATTTTATATGCCTCTAAACTTGAATATTCTATATAATCCGTTTTTTTACCAGTTTTAGCCAACTTTACAATACCATAATTAGTTCCAAGGGCTATTCCTTCTCTGTTATAATCTTTTAAATTAAGTACTGCCCCGGACAATTCTTGAAACTGATAAAAGAGCGTATCTGCATCGCCTTCAAAGTCAAAACCATCTGGATCCATACGCACCATAACCACTTCGCCTTTATCATTCCCGTTAGCATCCGGACAGGCTACATCTGCCTGATAGAGCATCAACGCAGGCTTCTGCATGTAAATAACTATCTCATCTATACCAAAGTCATTACCTTTAGTATTTTGTGCATTATTAACAACACGTAATCTATAATCATCGTACTCTATCTGAGGCATTTGAATCTCGAAGAAAATATGCTTCCAAACACCTTGGTCAGTTCCGGTCTCCAAGTCACCGGTAGTATAGGTCGAGAGAACACTCTCTACCCCACCCTTAATGCCAATAATGGAGAAATTTAAATTAGGCTTCGTATCTGTACCTACATTATTTACCCATGCCGACACATACATACGCATACCAGGGCAAAGACCGCTCTCTTTAAATCTAAGATTTGCTACTACACCCGGTGTGCTTCCGGCATCTACATATAGGAAGTTTCCATTTGTATTACCACTCTTTTTGTACAGAACATCGCGAGTACCTGCTTTTGTATGTTTATAGTTAGCCATATTCATCATCTCATACTCACCAAAATAAGTAGCATTACTAACCCCTCTTTGCCCAGACATATTTGGATAGAAAAAACCATAAGTCGTTTCATCCCACTCCAAAGGCACATTCTGATCGCCATCGAAATTTAAACCGGTAACATACTGATAATCTTTCAACAAGACAGAATCCGGAATCAACTGGACATTACTTGGTCCAACCTCAGTTACCGCCTTATAAATCACTTTAAAACGAGCTATATTATAGTTACCACTCTTTAAGGTATAGGTTACAGTAGTAGCACTATTGCTCGAAACAGAAACAACCCTGTTATTTTGCACACTACCTACACTCCCACCACTCCATGTAGCAGAGGACACTCTACTGGTTGCCGAGGTATAGTAGTTACTGTTAGTGCCTTGGTACTCATATTTTGGACCTATCAAAACAGTTCTACCCACTGGAGCCACAATGGTATACTCCTCTAAATAGGTATTTCCGGTACATTTAGTAAGCATAGCTGCCATCTCTGCTGCCGGGTGTATCTCATAAATCATACGCACCGATAGTGTTGGCTCCACTTGGTTACTTCCCGTCAGGGTATGATCGTTATAGTTAGAGAGGTCGCAAGCCACCTCGGCAATTTTACCACTAGTTTGAGTAACGCCATTAGCCATGGTAAAAATAGCATCCTTGGCAAGTCTCGAATCCCATCTAACAGTAAGCGCAGGTTTATATTCACTTCCGTTATTACCATTACGATAAACACCTTTGGAATTTGTCAACGAAGCATATCTATTATCCTCATCACGAAGCACATGTGATATATAATCAAACCCAATCGTACCATTACTATTGGCATTGGTTATGGTAGCATCGGTTCTGTAGTTATACCAACGTGAGTAACGGAACGACTTCTCTGGTAACACCAAAGATTTTGTAGCACCATTAGTTGTAGGCATACACACAATGACACACCCGGTATTTACTCCCTGAATAAATAGTCACTACGCATTACTGGCGAGA
>CAMTOX010000200.1 GCA_947074225.1 uncultured bacterium | reverse complement strand
TTTTCTGAATGTGACTGGAGTTCAGACGTGTGCTGTTCCGATCGTATTTTGTTTGATTCTTCATTGTCTTCAGGGTTAAGATCTACATCTATAGTGTTAGCATTAGGTCTACAAAACAATAAAGCAATGGCAGCTATCCCAGCAAGCCATATTAAACTACTTTGACGAATTAAGAAATATGCTAAAATACTTATTATTAGTCCTAGGCCAACCAAAATTATGCGAATTAAGCCAAAGCGTATATATATTCTCTCACGTTCTCCATTATTAGGGATTTTACTAATGTTCTTTACCTTAGAATGAAAGAGCCATAGGGCAAAAGGTATGGAGGCAAGGACATAGATAATAATAATTGAGTATGTCGTTGTGGCGGCAGGTGTATCTGGGTTTATATTAACACCTTGTATTATTGCTAAATTGTATCCTATCATACCTACTATTAGAGTAATGATCATGATAATATAATACGCTAATGTTAAAATTGTTTTGACTTGCATGTGTAAATGGTTTAATTGTTTTTATCTTTTCTTTCTATTTCTGTTATCACTGCTTGTCGAAAGCGATACGGTTTATGATAGAGCGCCCTAGAGTTACCTCGTCGGCATATTCTAACTCATCGCCAAAAGCAATACCACGTGCAATAGTGGTTACTTTGATGGGGTATTCGGCAAGTTTACGGTATATGTAAAAACAAGTGGTGTCGCCTTCCATATTAGGACTTAAGGCTAAGATAATCTCTTTTATCTCACCATTGGCAACACGTTCAACAAGTGATGATATATTTAAATCGGTTGGAGAGATATTGTTCATTGGTGAGATGATTCCTCCAAGAACATGATATACTCCGCGATATTGCTGAGTATTCTCTATTAGCATGACCTCTTTTATGCTCTCTACCACACATACTATAGCATGATCGCGTGTGGTGTCGGCACATATTTCACAACGTGTAGTGTCGGAAATGTTATGACACACCTCACAATATGCTACCTCATTACAAAGCTCCATAATAGCAGTGCCAAAGGTGTTGGCATCGTCTGGGGTTTGTCTCAACATATGTAGAGCCATACGTAATGCCGATTTGCGTCCTATACCAGGTAAGGTGGTAAATGCATTAACGGCATTTTCCAACAACTTTGAGGGGAATGTTAATTGAGAAGACATGATACTATTTCGCTATTTGAAGCGCAAAGCTACAAAAAAAAACGCATATATCTCTCTATAAACATGATAGAGAAACTCTTGGCGATTGCTTTTTGATTCCATAAATTTTCCAAAGCACAAGGCAAGGATATGGATACAATTAAATAACCATGAACGGAGAGCGTATAATACTAACTTTCCTTGATATTTATTTGTCAAGCAATCGCCAGAAGATGTTTATCTTATGGCTCAAGTTGTTCGCGTTGTTTAGCCCGTAGCACCATATGTGCTATTTTCTTTCGACGTAACGAATCTCTGCGATGTTCCAATCGAGAATGTTCCAAAGCTTGTTCAGATGATCGGCTCTGAGATTCTGATAGTCGAGATAATAAGCGTGTTCCCATACATCAAAGGTTAGTAGTGGTGTAAGTTTTTTTGTTAATGGATTCCCTGCGTTACTCTCTTTCAATATGCTTAGTTCGCCATTGCTGTCGACAACTAACCATACCCAACCCGATCCAAATAGTGTGGCTCCGGCATTAGCAAATTCTGTTTTAAATTTTTCTATGCTTTCCCATTTCTTTACTATAGCATCGGCTAGAGTACCCTTAATAGGTGTCTCTTTACCAAACTGATTAAAATAGAAGGTGTGATTCCATGCTTGGGCTGCATTGTTATACAATGCTCCATCGGCCTTGGTTATTATATCTTCTAATGAACTTTCTGCATACTCAGTACCTGCTTTAAGCTTGTTGGTCATATTTATATATGCAGCATGATGTTTACCATGGTGATATTCTAAAGTACGAGCACTGATAACAGGTTCTAAAGCATCCTCAGTATATGGTAATTGAGGTAATATAAAATCGCCCATAATCTCTTAATTTTGTGTGTGAATTACTTTATAGAGGTAGAATTGACGTCTTTATTTTACCTCATTTATCACCTATGTATCAAAAACCGTGCAAAAACAATTAAATTATAGCGTATAATGCTGTTATGAAGATAATAATCTAAAGTATTGCTTAATAATAGATTACTCAACTTTATTGTCATCTTACCTTAAAAAATTATTTTACTTAAGAGTTTATTTAATCTTGTTTCTGCGAATTTAAATCAAATGGTACTCATATCTATTTAATAAACAGTGTTATATATAGTTCTCTGAAATGTAATTTCTCTGTGCGATTTTTCTTGTCTACTTTTTTCTTCTCCTTTCTACTCCGTGTTATTACTTTTTTACTCACTATTTTTTGTGCTACTATATTTGAGATTAAATTTTAATAGATATTTTAAAAACTTTAATGTGTATAACTTAAAAAGTGAGATAGGTATTCCCATCTCACTTTTAGTTACAATCTATATACTTATGAAATATAATAATGTTCCAAATGTATAACTCACAATTAGGACATTATTTTATGTTATTTAAGCATCGCTTCCACTACTGCTTTACCTACACTTGCCGCCGATTGAGGATTTTGTCCTGTAATGAGATTACCATCTATTATAACATTATTACTCCAGTTGGGCATCTCCATAAATTTTGCATGTGCATTGCTCATTGCTGTTTGAACAGAGAATGGAACAATCTCTGTATTTTGCATCTCTATCTCTTCATTGTTTGTAAATGAGACCACTTTTTTACCCCTTACTAAATAATCTTTGTTTGAGAGTTGTACATTTACCAAAGCACATGGTCCATGACATACAGCCGAGATTATTCCATCAGACTCAAATAGTTGTTTTACCATTTCGTGAACCAAAGGGTTGTTAGGTAAATCCCAAAGAGGTCCATGTCCCCCTGGGAAAAAAATAGCCGAATACTCCTTAATATGAATATCTTTAAGTGGTATGGTATTCTCTATTTGGTTCTTAAAATCGTCAGAATTCATGAACAATTCATTTATTGGATCTTTCAAGTCTACACTCATTGGATCCATAGGCGATTTGCCGCCAAGTGGCGATGCAATACAGTAAGCAAACTCTGCATTAATAAACTCATGTAATGGATGGGTAAGCTCACTCAACCAAAATCCTGTCGGATATCCGCTAGACCCTTTAACACCGTTGTTTGTTAAGATGCAAAGGATTGCTTTACTATCTTTTCCCATAATGTTTATGAATTAAAATTGTTCGTCTATATAGGAATAATCAACCTTCTCAAAGAAGTTGTGCATTGGTAAAGTCGCCACTAACTCTTTGGCTTTATCTATCTCTACACCATTCATCACTAAAATAGCTCCTGTTTTATCTTCTTTAATAAAGAGATGTGAAAGTAAACCTTCTTCTTTCCATTGAGTGGCTTGAGCAAATTCTTTTGGAAGAAGTTCATCTAAATTTGGTATCCTATCCATATGATTTAGGATGTCAATAAATACACGTTTCATGATTTTACGTTTTAAAATGAATATTATTTAACGCTGAAAATAGATTCTGCATCATCATTTACAACAGAGTATTCAATTTTATCAAAGTTAGAGTACATGGGTAGTGATGAAATCATTCTTCTAACTTCTGCTTCCTCAACTCCTTTAAAGACAAGAATAGATCCTGTTTTATTTTCCTTGATAAATCTATGTTCTACAACTCCTTCCTGAATCCAACTGGTTGATATAGCAAATTCTTTTGGCATCAACTCTTCATAATTGGGTAATTTGTCAAGATAATTGACAATGTCTACAATGATTCTTCTCATAATTCTCATAATTTAATAAGTGTGATTAGAGCTATTCTCTATTCATTTAAGAGCTCTTCCAATTTATTTATAAGACGCTCACTCTGTTCTGTGGCTCTTTTCTTAACTATTTCGGGAGTGTTCACCACATGTGGTATATAGATATTGCCAAATCCTAAAATGGGTTCCACAAAATGCATCTGACAGTAATAAGTAGCAGTCTCTATATTGTTTAGTAACGGACGTAAGTGTGCATGCATATGTCCAATAGGAGTATAAGAGTCTACGCTGCCGCCTGCGGTGGCACTAACCAACAACTTCTTATCTTTAAGGAAATCGCCCCCTTCACCATAAGCAAAACCATATACTAAAACTGTTTCAAACCACTGTTTTAATATAGCTGGCATATTATACCAATATATTGGGAACTGAAGCAGAATGATGTCAGAGTTTAATAGATTTTCCTGTTCTGCCGTTACATCTATTTCGTAATGCGGAGAGAGCTCTAACAAATTCCTAACCTCAAGTTGCGGATATTTCTTATTCAATGCTTCGATAATGGTTCTATTGGCTATGGAATTTTCATAATCTTTATGTGCCAAAATAA
>CAMTOX010000199.1 GCA_947074225.1 uncultured bacterium | reverse complement strand
GCATCTATAATGTGGAGCGAACTAACGAGATGTTATGGCTTCGGTATGGCAAAAGGGTCGATGGAATGGTAGAAATAACCTTACCGAAGGATTGGGTAGGAGGTCAATTGGAACTTTTTATGGGTTTCGAGAATAGCGAACAGAGTTTATGCTCTAATATTGTGCATGTGGAAATGGAAGCTGTAACACTCTGAAATGTAAGTTGCTGGATGTGCCATTGATGGAGCTGTTTACTCAAATTTTCATAAAACAATGGGTTAGTAATTGTGCATCTCTCACTTTTTAAGGGAAAGCAATTGTTTCTCTTATTCGGCATATAGAATCAACTGCTTTGGTTTTTTAAGATTGACCATCTCTCCCTTGGAACTAGTGAGATAGAATGTTAGAAAAGTGACGAATGTTAGATGATTATAGAGAATAGATGGTTGAACTCATTGAAACAATCTATAAAATAGATTTTGCATGTGCTGTTTATGCTTTCATTAGTTGTACTTTACCCCATCTTTGTACTCATCTTTACCCGTTCTTAGTTACTTTTCAAGCTAACGATGCTTGGACTCATTGCCCGAGAACTGTGAATAAAGTAACATTCATGCTTGGAAATCTAATGACAATACCCTATAGGTGGGTTATATAAAAGTGGTTCGACGAATTATTTTTATTGCCACTTATAGATTTTGAGTCCATATGTGTAGCACCTTTATCTCATTATCTCTTTACTGCTCTTTATGAGATGTTTCACCATTTGAATTTATAATAAATGGAGTTTTATTTATTGGCAATGGTGTTGTCAATTATTTAATAAAAATAGTCTTATATTCTTTTTAAAGCTATATATTTGTAGATAATTTATAAATTCAATCGTTTATATGTCGACAATAAATGGTTATAGATCTTTTTGCTGTGCTTTGATATTTACTTTAATATTGGGATATGGTAATGTGTTGTTTGCTCAGCGCGTGATTTATCATGAAGACTTTTCCGATGGTTTACCACAAGATTGGATTCAGAGCATAACCCAAAGCAACGATTCCATTTGGCACCTTGCCTGTGAAGGATTTGGCGGATTGAAGCCTTTGCAGGGCGATAGCTTCTTGACAATCTATAATAGATTACCTCAACAGAATGTGCGCATAGAGACCTCTATTATAAATTATAGCAACCTAAATAGCGCATTACTAACCTATTATTGCATCCAACCTGCTTATGCGTCGGGCGATTTTGATACCCTAAAGCTCTATTACCGTATACCAAATTCTATGACATGGTTTCTGCTCTTAGTGGAAGATAAGCCTATAGAAGAGTGGAGCTATAGGGAGCACTCTCTTTTGGGTGTTAATGATGGAGCATTGGAATTTGCTTTTGAATATTGTTATGGCGGAGGAAAGGGAATAGCTGTAGATTTAATAACTATACGCGATGCCGATAAATGTGTTGCTCCAACAGCAGTGCACGCAATGAATGTTATTGATACGATGGCCGAGATATATTCCAGTAGTGCTAGTTACTATGCAAATTATGATTTAAAGGTCGCTTCAAAACCATTACCGGACCCCTCCTTAACTGGCGATGTTCTCAATGATAAGATAACAGATAACCCTTATCTGTTGCAAGGTTTAGTACCCGACAAGGATTACACACTTTACCTTCGCGGTTATTGCGATAGTAGCGATGTTAGTCCGTGGAGTAGTGGTCATACCTTCAGAACCGCTTGTGCCCCTTTGCAACTTCCCTACTATACCTCATTGAGTGGCATAGATATAGACCAATCGGCCATGCCAACATGCTGGGAAGTACCTGCTCGGACAACTACCAATAAAGTTGATTTTAAACGATTAACTAGTGCAAGGTCCGATAAGAGTTATGCGCTTTATGTACCAACACTACCCTCAAACTCTACTCCTGAAACCTTTGTGCTACCAAAGTTTGCGATGAATGATCTCTCCTCTTATACCATTCAGTTTACTGCCTACGCCCCAGCTTTAGATAGTTGTGTCATTGAAGTGGGAATAATGAGTGATGGACGCAACAACAGTAGCTTTGAAACGTTAGATACTCTCTATTTTGAGGCAACAAATGTTTGGCAAACGGTATCATATGTTACCCGTCCATTTTATAGCCAGCACTACCGATTGGCACTTCGTACATTGGCCAATAGTTATTCAGGTTCTTTTTATATGGGTAATATTCAGGTGAATAGCGCCAATACTATTCCTTCGGTTACTTCGTTGAGGGTTGAACATTATGAGAGCGATAGTGCACACATATGTTGGGATTCTATTATTGGTGGTGTTACATATCGGCTTTTGGTATGCGATAGAGTCACCAATCCGAATACCCCTGAGGGTGAATATACGGAAGTAGCAGGCTTATTGTACCCTGAGTATACTCTTGCTCTTCTCAATGCGCCAAATCACTCTTATCTTTATGTTCGTGCAGAACGTGGTAATGAGGTGGGTCTCTGGAGCTCTCCCTTAGATATAAAATCGCGTTGTGGCATAGAAGCATTGCCTTATAAACTGATTTTGAATAAGAATAGGTTAGGAAGATTACCCGATTGTTGGCACTTTGATGGCGTAGAGAATGGTGAGGTAGTAGTGGTGCACCAACCGTTGTTGGGTGGCAATGAATTGGCAATAAATCTCTATTATCCGAACGAGAGTAGCAGCGCAAACAGCGGTAGTCGCTACTTAATGCTTTCCATGCCTCAAGTAACAGCCGCATTAGATAGTTTGATGCTCCACTTTAAAGCCATCAATTTAACAAAAGGCAGCAAGATAGGTATTGGCATTAGACCAAACTTGACCGATAGTGGTAACTTTATTTTATTAAGAGAACTTACTATTACTTCTGGTACCATGCACCATTTCTCCTTTACCGATTGTGGGGTGGAGAGCGGGTATATTACCTTTATGGTCGATGATGAGCAGCTCTTAGGAGGGTATGAACTATGGTTGGACAGTGTGAGTGTAGATGTGTGCATACCTTGTCCAAACCTATTGTCGTTACAAGGTGAGGCCGTTAACGATAGTGTTATTGCACTCTCTTGGCGCGGCCAAGGTAACACTGTTTCTACCTGGCAGTTATTGGTGTCGGAAAAACCTATTGATGTTTGGGCATTAAACCCAGAACTCTTCACTACGGTGCTTTTAGATACACTGATTCAAGATACTCTTTTGGTGATTGATGGCCTACTGTCGAACCTTCCTTACCATTGCTATATACGTAGCTACTGTGGCGATGGGGTGTATGGCAATTGGTTTGAAGAGCCCTTGGTGGTAAGGAGCAATTGCAGTGCTAAAACAATTCCGTTTTATGAGAGCTTTGAAGGTAGTGAGACATTGCTTGAAGCGGTTCCAAATTGTTGGACATACTATGATAATCAAGGTTATGTTGTGCTCTCAAAAGTATCGAACACCAAGGCATATCGCGGAGTACATGCTTTACAACTTACTATACCAAAGGGAGAGAGTCGGTTATTGCAGTTGCCAACATTGGATATAAATGAGTTAAGCGGTTTAACCTTGGAGCTAATGGCTCAATGTGCCAAAGGTAAGGTAATTGTGGAGGTCGGAATAGAACAACTTGTGAATTTGCTCCCTACTTTCATACCTCTGAGCCATGACTCTATATTGGTGGCTAATAGTTGGAAAGCATTGCAAACCTCTTTTCCACAGGGCGAAGTGAGTGTAAACACTCTTTTCTTGCGATGCATTAATCGGGATACATTAAATAGCGAGACCCTTTATATAGATCATTTGCTTATAGACTCAGCAGGCTTTACACCATTACCTAAAGGTTTTGATTTTGTTTATGCTTACCAAGATAGTATCTCTTTGCAATGGGATACAGATAGTGAAATTACCTCTTGGCAGGTGGCTTATATGCCATGGGGCGAAGATATGAGTAGTGCAATGGTAGTAAATGCTAATAGTGCGGCGGCTACTATTCATGGTTTGAATAGTGGCACCACTTATGCCTTCTATTTGCGTGCTCTCTCTACTTCAAATGGGTTTGGGAGCGCATGGGTGGGTCCGTTACAAGTTGCCACCCAACAGGCTGCAGCAGCGATACCAATTTACGACGATTTTGAGGGCGATAATAGCGGATGGTTCTTTAATCATATGCGCGAGAAGTATGCCTTTGAGCTGACCTTGGGCGACGCTTGGCATGGCGAAAGCTACCTCACCCTAAATAATAACAGCGTAGCTCCCGATATGATTGAGAGTGTTGAAGGCAGAACTGTCTTTGCCACACGTTATATTCACTTCCCTGCCGGTAATTATACCATATCTTTTTATTGGCGTTATAATGGTGCCCCCTCCAGTAGTTATGCTCGCTTTTATTTAGTGGAGGGACCCAATTGGTATGATGAGAAAGGTATACTCATGGATGGCCGTCTTGGATATCTGAGTTTAAGGAGTAGAGCTATTTTTG
>CAMTOX010000198.1 GCA_947074225.1 uncultured bacterium | reverse complement strand
CCCAAAATAACACATACAAGCCCATTGTGGAAGAAATACATTGGGATTTAATGTTTTAAGACCTATAATCTTTGCCTTTCAAGAACTTATTTAGTGGGCCCTTTTCTTTGTTTTGCAACAGTTTTTAAAGAGTCCTTTTATGGCAGCATAAAGTTTATTCATGAGCAATGATAAGAGTCCATAAAGGAACATATATACCATATTTACCGTTATCATTCCCACGGCAGCGCCTACTAAGACATCGCTACTCCAGTGTTTATCTCTAGCATAGCGTAAATACCCCACACCAGCGGCACAGAACATACCAGCCGCACTCACTACGCCCCCACCTTTAGAGCCAATATATTCATGATGTAGTGTCATGGAAGCCAGAAAAGCCTGGTTCGTATGCTGGGAAGGGAAAGAGGTTGTTCCATACTCTGCTTTAGGTCGTTGCACTTGAGTGGCCTGCTTAGTTCTGAAAACTATGGCATCGCCAATAATATACGATGTGGCAAACAGTGCCACCCTAACCCCAAATGGTGAACGTGCTGCAATACCACAACGGTCTAGAATAAAGATGAAAGGAATGGGAGCATAGCGCCCGTAATCGTCAATCTTCTCTGTTACACCGGTATCTTGCCATGTCTGCACTTGTTGCTTAAGCGGTTCATTGGCATTAATTATCAAACCCAAAACTAAGAAAAGCAGAGGCATAGCAAAATTAATAATAGCCGCATAGACCATTTTCGTTTTAGTAATCTTCTTCTCTTGTACCTCTTTTCTAAATCCAGCTTCAGGAAAGAAGAAAAAGAGCATTACTCTTCTTGCAATATCAAGTGTAGGTTTCATAGCCGGTGTGGTTAATGAGTATCTAAAATAAGAGAGCGTTAAATTTCGCTCTCTTTCATACGTTCAGCATTCTCTGCCACAATTAAGTGATCTATACAATCTTGGATAGTGCCATCCATAAATGCCGAAAGGTTGTAAATAGTGTAGTTAATGCGGTGATCGGTAATACGTCCTTGCGGGTAATTATAGGTACGAATCTTAGCCGAGCGGTCGCCAGTAGATACCATTGTTTTACGACGTTTAGCAATATCGTCGACATATTTTTGGTGTTCTTTATCGTAAATAAATGTACGTAGACGTGCCAAGGCACGCTCTTTATTCTTAGGTTGGTCGCGTGTTTCGGTACATTCAATCAATATTTCCTCGCTTTCTCCAGTATTTGGATTCTTCCAAACATAGCGTAATCGCACTCCCGACTCCACCTTATTTACGTTTTGTCCTCCTGCTCCCCCAGAGCGGAATGTATCCCATTTAATTTCTCCCTCGTTAATCTCCACATCGAACTCTTGTGCCTCTGGCAATACAGCTACCGATGCTGCCGAAGTGTGTACTCTACCTTGTGTTTCTGTTGCCGGTACGCGTTGCACACGGTGCACCCCCGACTCATATTTCAAGATACCATAAGCGCCCTCTCCTTGGACATTGAATACCATCTCCTTGAACCCACCTGCAGTGCCTTCGTTATAGTTAGATACAGTGATGCGCCAACCTTTTGCCTCGCAATATTTGGTATACATACGAAAAAGGTCGCCAGCAAAAATGGCTGCTTCATCGCCTCCTGTTCCTCCACGAATCTCTACAATACAGTTTTTAGAGTCTTCAGGATCGGCCGGAATAAGTAGCAATTTAATCTCCTCTTCCATAGGTTCTACTTTAGGTTCCAATTCATCCAACTCCATACGTGCCATTTCACGCATCTCTTGGTCGGATTCATTCATAAGAATATCTTTGGCTTCGGCAATATTTTGAAGAATACGTTTATAGGCATCTCTACGAGTAATAATCTTTTCAAGTTCGCTATACTCTTTGTTTAAGCGTACATAACGCTTCATGTCGGCTATGACATTAGGGTCGGTAATCATAGTCGATACCTCATCAAAACGGCTTGAAAGACCTTCTAGTCTATTAATTAAGTTATTATTCATTCTTGTGATTACGTTTTATCAATTCGGGTGCAAAGATAGAGAAAAAAGAGTGGATATGGAAACCCTGAAATCTAAGTGTTAAACAATTACTAATAACATAAGTCAAGTGGTGAAATATTCCTCTAAAAAGTGTTTGTTTTAAGTGGTAAAAAGAGAGTAATAAAGAGAGATGAAATAAGGTAAAAATGACACTCTTAGATTAGAGTTTTTTTCTTATCTTTGCAAGCTAATTAGAGCAGCTATTTTAAGGCTCCTATCTGTTTGAATAGAGTCTGTAAGAGTTGTCTGTTCGAACAGAGATATACAAAATAAAAAACAAATAAATAAAATACCCTATGTTTGAAAGTTTAAGTGAACGCCTTGAACGCTCGTTTAAGATATTAAAAGGTCAAGGCAAGATTACAGAGATCAATGTTGCAGAAACCCTTAAGGATGTACGTAAAGCGCTTTTAGATGCCGACGTAAACTTTAAGGTAGCCAAAACCTTTACAGACGACGTTAAAGAGAAAGCTTTAGGTCAAAATGTACTTCTTGCCGTTAAACCAAACGAGTTAATGGTAAAGATTGTGCACGATGAATTGGCTCAATTAATGGGTGGTACCAATGAAGGCATAAACTTGAAAGGTTCGCCAGCGGTAATCTTAATGTCGGGTTTACAAGGTTCTGGTAAAACCACTTTCTCTGGCAAACTTGCCAACATGCTTAAAAAGAAACAAGGCCACAACCCTATGCTAGTAGCGTGCGACGTGTACCGTCCTGCAGCAATAGAGCAGTTGCGCGTGCTTGGTGAGCAAATTGGTATTCCTGTATATAGCGAGATTGGTAATAACAATCCGGTAGCAATTGCCGAAAATGCTATTAAGGAGGCAAAACGTAATGGTAATGACGTTGTCATTGTCGATACTGCTGGTCGCTTAGCTGTAGACGAACAGATGATGAACGAGATTGAGGCTATTAAGAAAGCTATTAATCCAAGTGAGATTCTTTTCGTAGTAGACTCTATGACAGGTCAGGATGCTGTAAACACTGCTAAGGAGTTTAATGAGCGTTTAGATTTTGATGGTGTAGTACTTACCAAGTTAGATGGTGATACTCGTGGTGGTGCTGCCCTCTCAATACGTTCGGTAGTAAATAAACCTATTAAATTTGTTGGTACCGGTGAGAAGATGGATGCTATTGATCTTTTCCACCCTGACCGTATGGCCGACCGTATTCTTGGCATGGGCGATATCGTATCGTTGGTTGAACGTGCACAAGAGCAGTTTGACGAAGACGAGGCACGTAAACTATCAAAGAAAATTGCCAAGAACCAATTTGATCTAAACGACTTCTACTCTCAGATTCAACAAATCAAGAAGATGGGTAACATTAAAGAGCTCGCTTCAATGATTCCTGGTGTAGGCAAAGCCATTAAAGATGTAGATTTAGACGATAAATCGTTCTTAGGTATTGAAGCTATTATTCAATCTATGACCGACGAAGAGCGCAGCAATCCGGCTATTCTAAACGGCAGTCGTAAATCGCGTATCTCTAAAGGTTCTGGTCGCGACATCACAGAGATTAATCGTTTACTGAAACAGTTCACAGAGATGCAAAAGATGATGCGCATGGTTCAAAACAACACCAAGAAAGCCCCTAAAGGCAAACGCAGATAAGAGTTGACCATTCAACTGAAGATACAAAAAGAGCTATCAATAGTAAATTGATAGCTCTTTTTGTATTTATCATGGATAGAGGATATATTTCTCTCTCCATTTTATTTATTGACTATAGATATTTTAGGAACACGCAACCGTGTACGCAACCAACGTTCAATTTGTTGTTCTGTAGCCTGAGAAGGTTTTTCAACCCAATCTATCGTTACTAAGGGAATCGTATCGGTCTTCTTGGTACGCATATTCATTTGCAGCGCATTGGCCAAAGAAAGAGATTCTATTTCCGGATAGAGTGCTGATAGTTCATTCGCTATCTGATCTGAAGTCACAATAGAGTTCTGACGTTCGTCGGTAAGATCATTCTGTAATCTATCTATCAAGGAGTCTTTTTGCGCTAAATGTAAATCTTTTTGCTCTATGAATCGCTGTAACATGGCCGCTTGAGTACCAACATCTAAAACTCCCCCACCGGCTTGCTTAATAATAAGTTGAGTACCTTGTAGGCCATAATCGGCTAAACGTAATTGCAATTCATCTACCTGCGCTTGACTAAGCTCATTACCTACCACAGTCATAAAAAGCTTCTTCTCTTTACGGTTATATTCTCTCTTGTGAGAAACAATCTGATTATCGTAAAACATGGGCGACTTTTCTAGGTCGGCAATAAATTTAATAGTCGAGCTATTGAAAGAGGTCTCTTTAACCACATTGAAAGCTATGATAAGACTTGGGCTAATGGTTAAAAGTGAGACTATGGCAATGCTACGTTTCCCTCGTCTATGTTTCTTGGGATCGACAATCTCTTTT
>CAMTOX010000197.1 GCA_947074225.1 uncultured bacterium | reverse complement strand
CGAGATTTCTGAATGTGACTGGAGTTCAGACGTGTGCTCTTCCGATCTTGGTTTACTCTTTTATGTCTTAAAACTGATATCGGTTGACCGGTTTTTATTGTTATTTTCTCATTACTTTTTTTAGTTGCCATTTCAAGTTATAAATACTCCTTTTTGATGAAGCATATGCATATTTTATTAGTGTGTAGTAAAGGTAGTTTTTACTTTTCCTTGCATAACAGGTTGGGATAAAATGTATAATCTCGTTTTGAATCCATCTCTAATAATGAGTTATGATAATTTGTTGAAATAATGTTATAATAAGGTGTGATTCTAAAGCAGAATAGACTGAATTTACAAAATACACATTTGCTTATTTTTTTTCTTAAACACATGGCTCCTGATTGATGCATTCTTACATTACTATTTAGCGTGTAGAAATGAGATATAAGGGAGTATAAGTTTATTGAAGAGAGAAGAAAAATATAGCTGTTACTAATTTGAAATATGCGCCAACAGAATGAGGAGTGCTATTGATGAGGTAGCATATGTAATGGCCTATTTTAATAAATACTTTTGGTTTATTGTTTGGACAATGTATTGATGCCAATTCGGAAATTGACACCCGCGTAGGCAATTGAAATGGCCATGAAAAGTGAGCTCTTCCTCTTTTTGCGCTCTTGACCATGAATATAGTAGCTATGGTTATGATGCCATGTTACTCTCTACTATTCAGCAGAGTTATATCTCTCCTTTATTTTGAACGTGGCATGTTCTGCAATAAGACTTATTGAAATTCAACTCTTTATATCTGTTTTTTATGCATTCCTATTAATGATTAATGAGTTGTTAAATGAAAGTAAAACCTGGCTTAGGTACTTTATTTAGAGTGAAAAGATAAAAATTACTTTTTTTGTGATTATGTACTCTACTTTTTTAAAAAAATATTGTACATTTGCGATGTTAATTCGCAGAAAATAAATTTATCAACATATGAGTATTAAAAAATCACCTAAAGTAAATTTGGAAGATAAACGTTTAACCTACATATTATTGGGTTTTGTGTTTGCTCTTTCTGTAATTTATGTTGCATTTGAATGGACCGACCGAGATGTTACAGTTCACGTTATTGAGAATACGGATGCTTTAGATTTCGTAGATGAAGTAGTTATGAATACCCAACAAGACGACACTCCTCCACCTCCTCCAGAGCCAGAAGTACCAGAAGTTATTGAACAGATTACTGTTGTAGAAGATGATGTTGAGACTAAGGATATAGATTTCTCTTCTGAGGATGATAAAGATAAGGTACAGGAAGTTATTGCCGCTCCAATTGCTGCACCTAAAGAAGAAGAAGATGATGAAACTGTAATTTTCCAAGTGGTAGAACAAATGCCTGAATTCCCAGGTGGTCAAGCCGCTTTGATGAAATATTTGTCGAGCAATGTACGTTACCCTGTAGCTGCATTGGAGAACAATATTCAAGGACGTGTTATTGTACAGTTCACCGTGCGTCGCGATGGTTCTATTGCCGACGTTCAGGTAGTACGTCCGGTAAACCCTGCACTAGACCGTGAGGCAGTACGTTTAATCTCAAGCATGCCAAAATGGAAAGCAGGTATGCAACGCGGTAAAGCAGTACACTGTAAATTTACAGTGCCTGTAACCTTTAAGTTGCAATAATCTGTAAATATTATTCTAAAAATATCAGTTCCTCAATGCAACTTATGCGTTGAGGAACTTTTTCTATAGAGTGGATTGATATTTGTTAGAAGAGATAGAGTAAATAGGAATAACGTAATAAAAGATATAAATATGAAGAATTTTAAACGTACGTTGGTGACTTCGGCATTACCCTATGCCAATGGTCCGGTGCATATTGGGCACTTGGCAGGTGTATATGTGCCAGCCGATATCTATGTTCGCTACTTAAGATTAAAAGGCGAAGAGGTACTTTTTGTAGGCGGTTCGGACGAGCACGGAGTGCCTATTACCATTAAAGCTAAAAAAGAGGGAGTAACGCCTCAAGATATTGTCGATCGTTACCATGGTATCATTAAGAAGTCGTTTGAAGATTTTGGTATCTCTTACGACATCTATTCGCGTACCACCTCTCAAACACATAAGGAGACCGCCTCAGAGTTTTTTAAGACGTTATATGAGAAAGGAGAATTTATTGAGAAGAGTTCAGAACAGTATTACGATGAACAAGCGCATCAGTTCCTTGCCGATCGTTACATTACCGGAACTTGCCCTCATTGTAAGAATCCAAATGCTTATGGCGACCAATGCGAAGCTTGCGGAACCTCTTTATCTCCTTTGGACTTAATAGAACCAAAGAGTGCTATTACAGGAAGTAAGCCCGTGTTGCGTGAAACAAAGCATTGGTATTTACCTTTAGATGCACATGAGGCTTGGTTGCGCCAATGGATTCTTGAAGAGCACCCGGAATGGAAGAGCAATGTGTATGGTCAGTGTAAGAGCTGGTTAGATATGGGCTTACAACCTCGTGCCGTAAGTCGCGACTTAGATTGGGGTATTCCGGTGCCTGTGGAAGGAGCTGAGGGAAAAGTGCTTTATGTGTGGTTTGATGCACCAATAGGTTATATCTCGAACACTAAAGAGCTGTTGCCAGAAACTTGGGAGACATGGTGGAAGGATAGCGATACGCGCATGTTACATTTCATTGGTAAAGACAATATTGTGTTTCACTGTATAGTATTTCCTGCGATGTTGAAGGCCGAAGGAAGTTATATTTTACCAGATAATGTTCCAGCCAATGAGTTCTTAAATCTTGAGGGCGATAAAATTTCCACCTCTCGTAACTGGGCTGTATGGTTGCACGAATATTTAGAAGAGTTCCCGGGCAAACAAGATGTGTTGCGTTATGTGCTTACTGCTAATGCTCCAGAAACTAAAGATAATGATTTTACTTGGAAAGATTTCCAAACCCGCAATAACAGTGAATTGGTAGCTATTTTTGGTAATTTTGTGAACCGGGCGTTGGTATTGACTCAAAAGTATTTCGAGGGTAAGGTACCACCTTGTGGTGAATTGACCGACTACGACCGCGAGACCTTGAAAGAGTTTGCCGATGTAAAGAAACAAGTAGAACACTACCTTGATCAATTCAAGTTCCGCGAAGCTCAGAAAGAGGCAATGAACTTAGCACGTATCGGTAATAAATATTTGGCCGATAGCGAGCCATGGAAGTTGGCAAAGACCGATATGGCACGTACAGGTACAATATTACATATAGCATTGCAAATAGCAGCCAACTTAGCCATTGCCTTTGAACCCTTCTTACCATTCAGTGCCGAGCGTTTGCGTAAGATGTTACAGATGCCTCATGTGGAGTGGGAGCGCTTAGGTGCCATAGATTTGTTACAAGCAGGTACTACACTTGGCGAAGTAGAGCTATTGTTCGATAAGATTGAGGATGCCGCTATAGAGGCTCAAATAGAGAAACTATTAGCTACTAAACGTGCTAATGAGTTAGATAATTATAGCCCTAATGGTGTTAAAGAGAACGTGGCATTTGACGATTTTGCCAAAATGGATATTCGTGTTGGTACGGTATTAGCATGTAGCAAAGTACCGAAAGCCGATAAGCTGTTAGAGTTTAAATTAGACGATGGTATGGGTGGTCGTACTATTCTTTCAGGAATAGCACAGTCGTACCCAAATCCTGAGGAGTTGGTAGGTAAGCAAGTGCTTTTTATAGCGAATTTTGAGCCTCGTAAATTGCGTGGCAGTATGAGCGAAGGAATGATATTAAGTGCTGAGAATGCCGACGGAAAATTGGTGCTTGTAGAGCCTAGTAAAACAGTTGTGAACGGTGTTTCGGTAGGATAGTTCATTTGTTTTATTAATAGCTTAAAAAATTAAATTATGGCAGGACGTTTGATGAAATCCCAAAATAAAATTATTTCGGGAGTGTGCGGAGGAATCGCCGAAAATATGCATTGGGATAAAACTTGGGTGCGTATAATATATGCTTTTCTAACCTTGATTACCGGTATTATACCAGGTGTGATTCTTTACATTGTAATGATGTTTGTAATGCCCGATCAGGGAGTGAGAGGTGATTAAACAATTTAATTTAACACACTATAACAATAACCCAATTTAGAGGTTGAATAGGTAGGATATGGTATTCATTTTGTTGAATAAACCATTAAATAGTGAACGTATAAAACGTCAAACAGTAGCAATAACGGTTACTGTTTGACGTTTTTTTTTGTTTCCATGTTCTTTATAAATATGTGGTTATTAACAAGGTTCTTCTTTTAGACTCTTAATTTTTTCAGATTTAATAGAGTTTCACCTATATGCATTAACATTAATAGTTAAAAATTCCTAAATCAAGAATAAAGAACAGATATAAAAGCGTAAAATAGGATAAGAGTCAATTAGGGAACGAGTATAGTCTATTAGTAAGAGCTCGGCTGTCACAGTG
>CAMTOX010000196.1 GCA_947074225.1 uncultured bacterium | reverse complement strand
ATTACTTCGCTATAACGTTCACCTTTTTTCTCTGGAACACTTAGAGAGGCTTCTTTAGCTTTTGATTGAAGGATCAAGAATACTAAATCGTCACGATACTTTGTTTCAGGATAATCTTTTAATGTATTCTCTGCCTCAATAACAGCCGATTTATAATTATTTCCCATATATGTTCCAAGATTATAATATAATCTTGCATTTAAGAAACCTTTATACGCTAATTTATCACGCAATTCTATTATATATCTATAAGCTTGAGCCGTATTATCACTATTTGGATATAACTCTACATATTCTATTAAAGCATTTAAAGCTAAAATAGTTGAAGATTGTTCTAATCTTGGGTCGGGAGAATCTAAATAATAACAATAACCTATCAAATAACGCGCCTCTTTTGCGAATTTTCCACGAGGATAATTTCGGATATAAGTTTTGAAATATTCACTACCTGAAATATAATCTTTTTGTCCCATATAGGACTGCGCTAAAAGAAACAGAAGTTCTTCGGCATTAGGAGTACCACGAAAGAAAGGAATTAAATCTTCAAATAGAGTAGCACTTTTTATGTACTCTTTTTGTTGATAATAATTCTTTGCTGCCTCGAATTTTGCATTTGCATCAGTCGATTTTTGGATTTTCTGATATTCTCCACAAGAAGTTAATACCAAGACAGCCAATAGGGATAAAAGGATATATTTCTTCATAATGTTTCAGCTTGCAAATTTATAGAAAATAGTATAGATATACAACTTATTTAGTAGGGTTTTATAAAATTTATTTCTAATGAACTAATTGAAACAGTTTTGAATTTTTTACTTTTATTTATGCAGTCATAAACTATTCATTATTTTTACTGTATTCTCTAATTTTGAATGTTATAGCTCTGATACTATTGTTTGAATCTTTTCAGACTTATAGAAATAACATTCACTATAGCGTTTGTATGACTAATAAAATTATTGTACCGTTTAATGCGAAGTAAAAAAATAACGCTGCTCTATACTTCTATAGAACAACGTTATTCTTAATTTATTATTGTGATATAACAGAGAGTTTATGATTAAATCTCTTTGTTATGCTCTAACATTAATGTGCGAGTTGGTTGATCGCAAACTTCACTAGGCCCAAAATATTGAATAGGACCAGGATATACGAAGCTTAAGTTTGTATTTGCCCACTCTTGACGGTGTTGTTCCAAGAAACGGAATGGAGCACCATTTAGATCGACTAAAGCTTTTTGTATTACCGGTTTCATTTCCCCATGACGACGTTCCATGTTCATAAGCATTGTAATAGGTACACCACCAGCTATCCATTCAGAAGCAGGAGCTGTTAAATTACGTACCGATGCCATATATCCTGTTTTGCCGGCAGCAATTAAGATAGAGGCTGTAAAACCTAATGAATAGGTGTAGTCAGCGTCAAAGTTTGAAGGTATTGCGCAACGTCCTTCGTAGCCAAAGAAGTGGCCAATGGCAGAAAATTTACCTTTATAGCTACCTTCGGCTTTTAGTTGAGCTAAACGTTTAGCAACCATCTCAATTAATAATTTCTCTGTTTCAATTAATGATACTTGAACATTACCATGAGGGTCGCGATCTAATGTAAGCTGACGTGCTATTCCAGCAGGTAGGCTACGGAATGTAGCTAAACTATCTGGCGTAAGAGAACACTTGATATATTCACGTTTCTCAGCATCAGAACCCATAGATACAAACTCTTCATTATGAGCTAATAGTTCATTGAGTTCGGCAATTAAATGTTTCATTGCAGGAATAAACTCAATCAAACCTTCAGGAATCAAGATAGTACCAAAGTTAATCCCCGCATTAGCGCGTTCTACAATTGTACGTGCTATATCATCAACAATACCAGCTAAAGTCATCTTTTTGGCTTCTACCTCTTCCGAGATGATGCAGATGTTTGGTTGGCTCATTAGAGCACATTCTAAAGCGATATGAGAAGCTGAGCGACCCATTAAGCGAATGAAGTGCCAATATTTTTTTGCTGAATTGGCGTCACGTTGGATGTTACCAATTAACTCAGAATATACTTTACAAGCAGTATCAAAACCAAAAGAGGTCTCAATCATTTCGTTTTTCAAGTCACCATCAATTGTTTTTGGACAACCAATAACTTGTATGCCACAATCTTTTTGTTTGTAATATTCAGCTAATACGCATGCATTGGTATTTGAATCGTCACCACCAATAATTACAACAGCATTGATATCTAGTTCTTTACAAACTTCAATGCCTTTGTCGAATTGTTCAGGAGTTTCTAATTTAGTACGTCCTGAACCAATAATATCAAAACCACCTGTATTACGATATTCATCGATAATATCTTTGGTTAATTCCAAATATTTATGGTCTACTAAACCACTAGGGCCACCTAAGAAACCGAAAAGACGGTTTGCGGGATTTAAGCGTTTCAAGCCATCGTAGAGACCAGCTATCACATTGTGTCCACCAGGTGCTTGACCACCAGAAAGAATAACGCCGACACTTACACTTGGATATTCAGGAGTTTTTCCTGGTTCAAATGTAATTAATGGCATGCCATACGTGTTTGGAAATAATTTGCGTATTTCTGCTTGGTCAGCAACAGATTCTGTTGCATCTCCCTCTTTCAACTCTATGCCGCCTTGAAAAGCAGATGGCAATTTTGGCATATACCATGCCCGTGCAATTTGTAATGGACTCTTTTTCATCAGACAATTACTCGTTTAGTTATTAAAAATCTTATTTACCTTACTCGTTTTAATGTATAAAAGTGGATAAGTAAACTTACCGCTTTTATTATGCTGCAAAATTACATTTTTATTACAATAATGACAAGAGTTTTATCATTAAAACTAACAATACCATAGCAATAGGATAAGCTGTTGCATAGGCTATCTGAGGGGCATTGCTCTGCGTTATTGGAGTGATAGCAGCTAAACCAGGCGTACTTGTCATACCTCCTGCAATTCCACCAAGCAATGTAAGCATGTTAATTTTAAATACCAGACGTGCAATTAACATTACAATAATCATTGGTATTAAAGTAATCATGGCGCCAATAGCAAATAGTTCTATGCCATACTGCTGGAAAGTTTCTACAATGGTAGAGCCAGCGTCGGTACCTACTACGGCGAGGAAAAATATTAATCCTAACTCACGCAATAATTGGTTTGCCGGTCCCGACATAGTCCATAAAATAGGTACTGTCTTACCTAAACGCCCTAAAATTAATGCTACAATTAGCACCCCACCGGTAAGACCTAAGAAAGTAAGTTTCCCTAATATTACCCCTAAGACAATTCCTAAAGCAATAGGGAGAATATCGGTGTCGGAGAGACGTTTAGTATCGTTGCCAAATAATTTAGAAAGCGTTGGCATCTGATCTTTTGGAGCAGAGAGGGTTAGTTTATCTCCAAAACGTAATTTAGAAGAGGGAGATGGCGAAATATCAATACCGCTACGACGTATTCGGGTAACTGTTGCACTAGCATATGTTTGTAAATCAAGTTCAGATAACGATTTGTTTACAATCTTCTTATTGGTAACCAACATTGTTTGAACATCTATACGATCGCTTTGAGGAATAATTGCATCGGTGGTTTCGCCAATAAGTATTTGAGCGCGCTGTAAGGCATCGTCAGTTCCAACAACCCTTACAATGTCGCCTAAATGAAGTTTACTTTTTCTACCTGGAGCTTCTACACTATCCTGATGTTTGATACGCGATATAACGGCACCTGTCATGGTACGAAAACGGAGCTTTATTAGCGACATTCCATCAATATTCTTATTGGTAACCAATAGATTCTCCGATTTCATTGTGGGATAGTCTGCCATTGCCTCTGCTTCGTACGATTGTTCCTCCTTAGCAATATTAATGCGCATGAATTTGGGAATAAGGCGTAAGAATAGGATAACACCTATAACACCAAATGGATAGGCAATACCATATCCGATAGAGGCTGCCGGACCAAACTGATCGGAGGCAGAAGCTAATCCAGGAGTACTGGTCAGTGCTCCGGCTAATAAACCGGCAGTAATCGACATGTCGAGATTAAAAATATAACGGCATGCCACACTAATACCTCCAGCCAATACAATTAAGCAGACCGAAAGAATAGCTAACTTTATTCCATGCTTTTTTAGAGCATCAAAGAATCCAGGACCAGCTTGTAAGCCAATGGTGAAAATAAATAGTACAAGTCCAATGTTTTGAATAACTGGACTCAACTTAACTCCGAAATGTCCAAAGACAAGAGCTACGAAGATTACTGCAGAAACATCTAAAGAGATGCCGGCAATAGAAATTTTACCCACAATATAGCCTATCGCTATAATAACAAATAGAGCAAAATAAGAGTTTGATAGTAATGATTGAATAAACTCCAAGATCGGAAGAGCACACGTCTGAACTCCACTCACATTCAGAAATCGCC
>CAMTOX010000195.1 GCA_947074225.1 uncultured bacterium | reverse complement strand
GCAAAGTTACAAAAAATATCACATATAATAAAGTCTTTCTCGTTGTAAATCAACAAGAAAGACTTTGTTATAAAGAGAAAACTTGTTAGTCATTCCCCCTTTTGTTATATAAATAATACCTTCTTACTCCTCTCGTCTAATCTTGGCACCCAACGCATTTAAACGTTCTTCTATATCTTCATAGCCACGGTCAATCTGGTCAATGTGGTCAATACGGCTCACTCCATTAGCACTTAAGGCAGCAATGAGAAGGGCTATACCGGCACGAATATCGGGCGAGGTCATATTGTTGGCACGTAGTTGAACAGCTCTGTTATGACCTATCACTACAGCTCTGTGAGGATCGCAAAGAATAATCTGAGCACCCATATCAATCAACTTATCCACAAAGAAGAGACGGCTCTCAAACATCTTTTGGTGTATCAATACACTTCCTTTAGCTTGCGTAGCAACCACTAAGAGTACACTCAAAAGGTCGGGGGTTAATCCGGGCCATGGAGCATCGGCAAGGGTGAGGATTGAGCCATCAATGAACGACTCAATCTCGTAGCTCTCCTGAGCCGGAATGTATATGTCGTCACCACGTTGCTCCATACGAATACCCAATCGTTTAAAAGCCTCAGGAATAATACCCAATTGTGGGAAACATACCTCTTCAATAGTAATCTCGCTCTGTGTCATTGCTGCCATGCCAATAAAGCTACCCACTTCAATCATGTCGGGCAAGATACGGTGTGTAGCACCGCCAAGCTCTTCTACGCCATCAATAATTAAAAGGTTCGAGGCTATGCCGCTAATTTTGGCTCCCATAGCATTGAGCAGTTTACACAATTGTTGTATGTAAGGTTCGCAGGCAGCATTATAGATAGTGGTACGCCCTTTAGCAAATACCGCCGCCATCACAATGTTGGCAGTACCGGTTACCGAGGCTTCGTCTAAAAGCATATCGCACCCTTTTAGCCCGATACTCTCCAATACATAGGCATGACGGGCAGAATCGTACGAGAGTGCTGCCCCAAGTTTCTGAATACCCACAAAGTGGGTGTCTAAGCGGCGGCGACCAATCTTATCTCCTCCAGGTTTGGCAAACACCGATCTTCCTAAGCGAGCCGTTAGTGGACCTATTAACATGACCGAACCACGTAGTTTGGCACATGCTTTCAAGAACTCATCGCTCTCAATATAGGTACGGTTCAGTTTCTCGGCTTTGAATTGATAGGTATGGTCAGAAAGACGCTCTACCTCTACGCCCATCTTTTCAAGAAGAGCTATTAGGTTTAAAACATCCAATATTTGGGGAATATTCTCTATGATTACCGGTTCGGGAGTTAGTACCACGGCACAAATCACTTGTAGAGCTTCATTCTTTGCTCCCTGTGGTCGGATGCTCCCTTTTAGGCGGTGTCCACCTTCTACTACAAAAGATGCCATATTTGCTATGTTTAAATGGTTAATCGGAAGGCGAGTGCCACTTCCGATTTATATGATTGTTCAAAAAGTTCTAAATAAAATTCACTTCAGGTTCTAAGGCAATACCAAATTTCTCCTCTACCGATTTGATTACAGCATTTGCCAAGGCAGCAATCTCTTTGCCGCTTCTAACTCCTCTATTCACTAATACCAACGGTTGTTTTTCGTAAACACCGGCATTGCCAAGGTTCTTCCCTTTCCAGCCGCTCTGTTCAATGAGCCATGCAGCAGGAATCTTCATCCATTCACTGCCTACACTATAAGAGGGCATGGTGGGGTATTCATTTCTCAAGACCTCAAACTCTTTCAATGGAATAACAGGATTCTTAAAGAAACTACCTGCATTGCCAAGTTTTTTAGGATCAGGGAGCTTTGTATTGCGAATGGCAATAACCGCCTCGCGCAAATCGGCTATTTCGCAATGACCCTTATTGCACAAATAATCATTTAGTGCTCCATATTCTCTATTAATAACCGGTTTACAACACAATTTTATCTCTATAGCTGTAACCAAATGCTTTCCCTTTTCGCTCTGTTTAAAGATGCTGTCGCGGTATCCATAGTTGCAATTGGCATTGGTGAAATAACACTGTTTACCATTCTCTAGTGCAATGGTCTCTACAGCAGTAATAACATCTTTAATTTCCACACCATAGGCGCCAATGTTTTGTACTGCTGCGGCGCCAGTTTCGCCAGGAATGCCCGAAAGGTTCTCTATGCCACCTAAGTTGTGTGCAGCAGCATAAGCGCACACAGCATCCCATTCGGTGCCACTGCCAATGCGCAACGTTACAAAATCGGCATCATGTTCCTTCTCTTCAATACCCACAATGCCACTATGCAGCACCACACCATTAAACTGATCTAAGAACAATAAATTGCTTCCTCCACCCATTGCCAACACACGTTTACCGTTTAGCAAACCACTTTGCAAAAGCTCTTGAATGTCGGCTACCGACTCATACTCTACAAAATAGCGGGCCTCTACATCCAGTCCAAAACTGTTGTAAGCTTGTAACGAATAGTGTTCAAATTGTTTCATAATAATGGGGAATGCATTTTCGCAAAGATACAATTTTAATGACGTTGTAACAAGATTCTCCAAAACAAAAACCTACCACTATATTCAACCTGCAAATGCTACTCTCCACACGCTGGCACCGCTTTTAAATCTGTGACATCATGGGTAAACAGAGCATATGCCCAACGTGCACCCTGCAAGGGCAATATAAAAAGAGGCTCGCAATACATTCTAACCACAATAAGCCCCCTTTATGTTGTCTCTACAGGGCGTTTATAATGTATATATCATTTTACCTTCGCTTTGCCATGGGCTACACTATATTGCCATGTTGTGGCGCAACATAAAACAACATTACTTCACTCGCTGGCATTTATTTTCTACCGTTGCCCATACAACCCCATTCAACAGCTAACGGAGCACACTCCGTCTCTACTTTTATTGGTAACACAGTTGTTGTGGTTTATTTATTTTGGAATCATCACTCATATTTGCTCTCATAGTAATGCTACTATAGTTATATCGGAGGTGGTAAAAATACCCATTAAAGAGGGACCAAATTGGGACCCTATACCCGACTTTGGTTCCTCTTTGCCCCCTTTTTGCTCCCTCTTTGGAGAGAGTATGGGTTATTCTCTTGTGTGTTTGTTTTTGAAAAAATAGTGAAGTAGGAAATGGGTGAATTCTCTTTTTTAACCTTCCATAATCGCTTTTTAGATATATCATTATAATCGTAGGAATTTGTTATCTTTGCCTCATAATATTACCAAAACAAAAACATGAGCAAAATTGGAATCATCATCGGTCAAGAATATAAAAACCGAGTAGTCAAAAAATCGTTTATCATCTTAACTTTCTTAATGCCTGTGCTATTTTTGGCCATTATCTTCGTGCCTATTTGGTTGGCACAAATTGGTGACGATACAGAGAAAGTGGTGGCAGTGGTTGACCAAACCGGATTGTACAATACAGTATTCGAAAACGATGGGTCATATACCTATGTTATGGTGGACGATGCTGTAAACAATATTCAAGAAACAAGCAATAAAAATAATTATAATGCCATTGTAGTAATAAGTGAGGACTTACTTGAAAACCCTAAAGGAGTGACCATTTTTTCAGAGAAACAGGTAGGGTTGGATTTGAAAAACAATGTGCGTAACAAACTTACTAAATATGTTGAGGAACAGAAGCTGTTGAGTTATAATATTGAGAACCTGCAACAAATTATTAAAGATTCTAAGGTAAACCTAGATGTGGCCACTATTAAGTGGGGAGTTGATGGCACAGAGCAAGAGTCGTCGTCAGAGTTGGCACTTATTGTGGGCATGGTGGCAACTATGTTAATCTATATGTTTATTTTTATCTCTGGAGCACAAGTAATGAATAGTGTTGTGCAAGAGAAGACCAGCCGTATTGTAGAGGTGATGATATGTAGTGTTAAACCTTTTGAGTTGATGATGGGAAAAGTCATCAGTGTGGCTTTGGTATGTCTCACCCAATTTTTTATGTGGTTTTTACTTACTGGAATCTTGCTTTTTGCTGCCACACAAATCATGGGAGCCGGAGGTGGTGCTGAAGAGCTATTGCAAGCACAACAAGGCATGAACCAAATAGAGGTGACTGAACAAGTGGGCGGTACTGCCGGAATGGCACAAGAGGTTTTAGGAATGTTGAGCATGGTGAATTGGGTAGAGATATTGAGTTTCTTCATTATCTACTTCATTGGCGGTTACCTACTCTATGCTTCTCTGTTTGCAGCCATAGGTTCGGCAGTGGATAATGAAACAGATACGCAACAATTTATGATGCCCATTACCATAATCATTCTTTTTGCTCTTTATGCAGGGATTTACAGTGCAGAAAATCCTGATGGACCATTGGCATTCTGGTGCTCTATGATTCCATTTACATCGCCTATTGTGATGATGGTGCGCCTGCCGTTTGATGTACCGATGTGGGA
>CAMTOX010000194.1 GCA_947074225.1 uncultured bacterium | reverse complement strand
CGACCTAAAACAGAAACCAACACGGTTTAAAAGGTGAACCAAATTCGAGTGCTATATAGCGAATTTGGTTCGACTTTGAAACGAATATGATACTACTTTGGGAGGTAAAGACCATATAATAATGATTACTCAATGGTTGGCAAAAAAGAATATGTTGACTAAGAATATGGATTATATATACTCCTTTAAGATTCTATAATCTGTTTTGTGCATGCGGCAAAAGCAACAAAAACAAAGAGATTATCATCATAGAAATATACATTACAACCATTTTTTTAATTACATTTGTTCATATTATTTTCAGTCAATATCTATGAAACAGAATAAAATAGTTTTAGTGTTTTGCTACATAGTTGCAATAGTAAGCCTTATCTCATTCATATCATTAATTCTCATTCGGTATCTTGATAAATATCAAACCTTTTTTATAGCAGATATATTCTTGACTTTAGCAGAACTCTTCATTTTTCCATTATCTCTAATCTTCTTTTTTGTTTATATTTTAAGAATCGCAAAGAACAGAAAAATAACGAACACACCGTTATTCATTGTCAACAGTTTAAATCTGTTTATTGGTATTGTATGTATAGTAATTTGGATAGGTGGCAAAAACATGCTTGACCACATGGAGGAAAACGACCAAATGCATAGAGAAGAGCTGAAAGCTATTGACCATTATAGCTCTGAAATAATGCCTGCAAATAGCTATTTAATTTATGAAATAGGACCTTGGGGAAGATGCAAGCGGATAAGCTTTCTCTGTAAAAATAGTAACGTTAAAGAATATACCACCATTGAAGAAACAGCAGCAATGATGGAAATATCAAAAGATTCTATTATGCAACTAACACGCTTGCTTCAGGATGCCGATTGCATTGGATTATACTATAGCAAAGACTCATTAATGGCGACAGGGGAAATCGCATACCGAAGAAGTGGATTTGGTATGTATGCTTATGAACTGCAGAACAAAGCACTTAATAACGAAGAGATCCAAACAATTAATAGTGACTATAGTGCTTTGGTTTATGATAGGCACATGATTTATCGATATGGTTCAGGAGCTGTGGGCAGCGAAATACTGCCTCATAAAGAGAAGAAAATAGCTATACGTTTAGAGGCTATGGGAATTGCGCCTTAACACGGAAGTCTCTTATTCGAAGTTTTCAATGCAGAACTGTTCACCATTATAGGTGGCATAGCTGAATTCTTCAATAAAGTCGCCCAAGATGGCCAGTTGGCTACCGCTACTAAGCATCATATTAAGGAGAATATGTCGGTGCCCGAATAGGTAAAAGTCATAACCATTCTCCAAGGCATGGGCTTTAGCAAAGCGCACCAAAGGTTCATTTTCTTCACCACGAAAACGGTTATCGGCCCCCATATGTTTGAGCCGATTTCTTTTACTCCACCGATATCCAAACTCTAAACCTACCATAGGTGGTACAAAAGTACGGAACATCCACTGGCATGCCTTACTATTGAACACGGTGCGTAAGGCCCAAAAAGCTTTACTTTGGTCGCCTAAACCATCGCCATGAGCCATGAAAAACGTTTTCCCACAAAGTGTCTCTACAATGGGTTGCTTATGTACTGTAAGACCGCACTCTTGCTCTAAATAACCAAAAGTCCACATATCGTGATTGCCCACTAAGAAGTGAATAGGGATTCCACTCTCAGTAATTTCACGTAGTTTTCCTAACAATAAGGTGTAACCTTTTGGCACAGTGGCTCGATACTCGAACCAGAAGTCGAATATATCGCCCAACAAATAAATAGCTGTAGCATCTTTAGCTGCCATAGTGAGCCAATCTACAAAACGTTTCTCATGCGTCTTCTCATCGGCTATAGCACGGCAACCCATATGTGCATCGGAAAGAAAATAATATTTTTCTCTCATCGTGAAGAAACTTTTCTCGTCATTGAAAACAGAGAAAAAAGGTTTTATGACACACCTTTTACAACATACCAAGCTCTAATTGAGCCTCTTCCGACATCATATTGCGATCCCATTCTGGTTCAAAGACCAAATTTATGTCACAACGTTTTACACCATCAATGGCTTCAACCTTCATCTTAACATCCTCAACAATAAAATCGGCAGCCGGACAGTTAGGGGCGGTAAGCGTCATTTCAATAGTTACAATACCATCTTCGGCAGCATCTACTTTATAAATCAAACCTAAATCGTAAATGTTTACCGGAATCTCTGGATCAAACACAGTCTTCAAAGCCGAGACAATGCGTTCTTCCATCGCCATAAATTCATTCATAATAATAACTGTATTTACGAGGTTAAGGAGTGATAACAAACATAACCTCTGGTTCATTTCTCGCAAAGATACTATTTTTTTTCTTACTTTTGCACTCGCAGCCATTGAGGCTAAAGATTCAGCAGGGTATTTCAAATGAAACAACTGCTGAGAGTCAATAAGAAAACAATGTGATTGAGGATGAATATAGGAGCAATTGATTTTGGAAAGGAGCCACTCTTTTTGGCACCTATGGAAGATGTAACAGACCCTGCTTTCCGACTGCTTTGTAAGCGTTATGGAGCAGATATGGTGTATACAGAATTTGTGTCGGCCGATGCATTGATACGCAATGTTAAACGCACTGAACAGAAACTACACATTAGTGATGTTGAAAGACCCGTAGCCATTCAAATATATGGCCGAGATGTAGAGACTATGGTTGAAGCAGCTAAGATTGTTGAGAGTGCCAACCCAGACATTCTTGACCTCAACTTTGGCTGCCCCGTAAAGAAGGTGGCTGGGAAAGGTGCCGGTTCGGGAATGCTGCGTAATGTTCCTCTCATGCTCGACATTACTAGAGAAGTAGTCAAGAGTGTTAACATTCCTGTAACCGTGAAGACACGACTAGGATGGGACGACAACCAAAAAATTATTGTGGAACTATCAGAGCAACTGCAAGATTGTGGCATTGCTGCACTAGCCATACATGGACGTACACGCGCTCAAATGTACACCGGAGAGGCCGATTGGACATTAATTGGTGAAGTAAAGAATAACCCACGCATCAACATACCTATTATTGGAAATGGAGATGTTACCTCACCGCAGCAAGCCAGAGCCTATTTCGACAAATACGGAGTAGATGCCATCATGGTGGGAAGAGGTACCATAGGCCGACCATGGATATTTGAAGAGATGCATCACTACCTTCGCACTGGAGAACTACTACCGGAAAAAAGCTTTGCATGGCAAGCAGATATACTCAAAGAGCATATTGAAAAGAGCATTGAATGGCTCAAAGACGAACGCAAAGGGATTGTACATAGCCGAAGACATTTGGCTAACGCATCGGCATTTAAAGGCATTAGAGATTTTAAACCTACTCGCATTGCCATGCTTAGAGCCGACAACAAAGAGGAACTCTTTAGAATAATAGATGAGATTCCGGAGAAATTTGGCATAGAGTAACAGAAACCTAAAAGATGACGAAAGAGTCTGATGGCCTGAAAATGCTGTGCGACAATGTGCTGTTGATTTACACCTTTGAAATATAAAACCAAAATAATTAACCATGTTAAACAACATTGTATTTACTCTTTCCCCTGTAGCATTTAACATCGGGAGTATTGAGATTCGCTGGTATGGACTCCTTTTCGCAACAGGACTATTCATGGCGGGATGGTATGTGTGGGGTCAGTTCAAACAAAAAGGTATCTCGCAACGGGTATTTGAAAATCTTTTCATCTATGTCTTTATTGGAATCTTTGTCGGCGCAAGACTTGGACACTGTCTATTCTACGAAACAGAATATTACCTTAGCAACCCTTTGGAAATATTCTTGCCCATTACCATATACCCTGACGGAGAGTGGGAATTCATTGGATACCATGGGCTAGCAAGCCATGGAGCCGGAGTGGGTCTCATCATAGCACTACTCATTTATGGCTGGCAGCACTCAATCTCTATTTTACCCGCCATAGACATCATAGCCATTGCAACACCACTATGTGGCGCCTTTATTCGCATGGGGAACTTCACCAACAGCGAAATCGTGGGCATTGAAACGGCTATGCCATGGGGCATTATATTTCCGCAAGTAGACCTCTTAGTGCGACATCCGGCACAACTTTACGAGGCTATATATTATCTTTTCTGTTTCAGTATCGCTGCATACCTCTACCATAAACATTACAAAATTAATCTGCCCGGATACTATCTTGGATTTGTAATCGTTTTAATCATGACATTCCGGTTCTTTATTGAATGGTTCAAAATGCCACAAGAGGCATTTGAAGAACAAATGACCTTCAACATGGGTCAAATTCTAAGTATACCCTATGTTATCATTGGAATATGGTTAATGGTACGAAAACCTAAAGCAACACAACCTATCTCCATTTTCGCTAATAATATAGAATAAAACAAAAAGATTAGCAAATAGTAACACTGTTTAGTGTCATTGCCAGAACGAATACTTCGTTTCT
>CAMTOX010000193.1 GCA_947074225.1 uncultured bacterium | reverse complement strand
TTGCATTAATATTTTTGAATTGTTGTTTATTTTTTTATTGTTGATTCTTTCCACTCTTCATAGAGTTGAGTCTAAGAATTATTGATAATTACAGGTTTTATAATATTTCTCTAAGTGTTTTTTATTTATTATTGAACGAAATAATCTGTTAAACGAGTTTATAATGGTGTAATTTAGCTAATACCTTTTGTTTTAGAATATTACAATAATGGTGTTGTAATTCTTTTGTTCAA
This sequence comes from uncultured bacterium, assembly GCA_947074225.1. Lineage (GTDB taxonomy): Bacteria > Bacteroidota > Bacteroidia > Bacteroidales > Paludibacteraceae > CAMTOX01. The sequence continues at coordinate 4,232 of CAMTOX010000193.1, read as the reverse complement.
TGTAAGTAAATATACATATATTCTTTGTTGCTTTGGTTTGTTAGTCTAATTATTCTCTATTAGGTTATGACGATATAGTAAAAGCTTAAAATAGAAGCAAAAGTTCTCTCCATTAATGGGTATTGTGACATGGGTTGTAGTCAGTAGTTCTCACCTTATAATAAGGCGAAAATATTAAACGTTTTCAGAAATAATAATCCATAAAAAAATATTATCTTTGCGCATTGTAAATAACGCTTGAAAAAGCGTTCGAAGTTATATTTAAAATATAGTATAGTAAATTACGTTATGATTAAAATTACCTTTCCAGATGGTTCAGTACGCGAGTATGCAAAAGGTACTACTTCTTTTCAAGTAGCCGAGAGCATATCTCCTCGCTTAGCCTCTGATATTCTCGCCGCTTCAATAAACGATGAGGTGCGCGATATAAATAGAGCAATTGAAGAAGATGCAAATATAAAACTTCATAAGTGGGACGATGCCGAGGCAAAACATGCTTTTTGGCATACATCGGCACACCTTATGGCAGAGGCTTTACAAGAACTTTATCCAGTCATTCAATTTGGTATAGGCCCGGCTATTGAAAATGGTTTTTATTACGATGTAATGCCACCGGCAGGTACCGTAATAAAAGAGAGTGATCTTCCGGCTATTGAAAAGAAAATGGCCGAGATTGTTTCACGCAAAGAGAATGTTATTCGCAAAGATATCTCTAAAGCCGATGCTGTTAACTACTTTACAGAACGTGGCGAAACCTACAAGCTAGAGTTAATTAATGAGTTGGAAGATGGTACTATTACCACCTATACTCAAGGAGACTTCACCGACCTTTGTCGTGGTCCTCACTTGCCTAATACTGCCGATATTAAAGCAATTAAATTGTTAAGCGTTGCCGGTGCTTATTGGAGAGGCGATGAAAATCGTCCACAAATGACGCGTATATATGGTGTGAGTTTCCCAAAAAAGAAGATGCTCGATGAGTATTTAGTATTGTTGGAAGAAGCTAAAAAGCGCGACCACCGTAAGATTGGTAAAGAGTTAGAACTATTTGCATTTAGTGAAGCGGTTGGTAAAGGTTTGCCTTTATGGTTACCTAAAGGAACCGCATTGCGTCTTCGCTTGGAAGATTTCCTTAAAACTATTCAGAAACGTTTTGGTTATCAGCAGGTAATGACTCCACATATTGGTCAAAAAGAGTTGTGGGTTACTTCTGGTCACTATGCGAAATATGGTAAAGACTCTTTCCAACCTATCCATACACCGGAAGAGGGCGAAGAGTATTTGCTAAAACCTATGAACTGCCCTCATCACTGTGAGATTTATAAAGTAACACCTCACTCGTATAAAGATCTTCCAATTCGTTATGCTGAGTTTGGTACTGTTTATCGTTACGAACAAAGTGGTGAATTACATGGATTAACTCGTGTGCGTAGCTTTACACAAGACGATGCTCATATTTTCTGTCGTCCAGATCAGCTTAAAGAAGAGTTTATGAAGGTAATGGATATTATCTTTATTATCTTTAAAGCATTGAATTTTGAAAATTTCGAGGCGCAAATTTCTCTTCGCGATCCTAACAATAAAGAGAAGTATATTGGTAGTGACGATGTATGGGATAAAGCAGAATCGGCTATTATTGAGGCTTGCGAATATAAAGGTTTAAAGGCTAAAGTAGAGACTGGCGAAGCTGCTTTCTATGGTCCTAAATTAGACTTTATGGTTAAAGATGCTCTTGGACGTCGTTGGCAATTAGGTACTATTCAGGTAGACTATAACTTACCAGAACGTTTTGAACTTGAATATACTGGTGCCGATAACCAAAAACACCGTCCGGTAATGATTCACCGTGCACCATTTGGTTCTATGGAACGCTTTGTGGCTGTATTGATTGAACATACCGGTGGTAAGTTCCCATTGTGGTTAACTCCTGATCAAGCAGTGATTTTACCAATAAGTGAGAAATTTAATGATTATGCAAATCAAGTTGCAAATCAATTAAATATGTTAGATATTCGTGCAATTGTTGATGATCGTAATGAAAAAATCGGTCGTAAAATACGCGATAATGAATTGAAACGTATTCCTTTCTTGCTCATTGTAGGTGAGAAAGAGATGGAAGAGGGAACAATTTCTGTGCGTAAACAAGGCGAAGGAGATCTTGGAGCTATGACTCCAGAGGCTTTTGCAGCAAAAATCAACGATGAGATTAAAGCGTTGATGAGTGAATATTAAGATGAATATGTAGGAAAATAATAGTCGGCTCCATATGATAATAGTGTCATATCTGGAGCCGATTGTGTATAGCAATGCTAAATCATTAGATGTTATTTTATACCCTTATTTATTAATACAATGAAGAGATTTTATTTACCAATTTTAGCGCTTACTTTTATGACTGTAGGTTGCAAAGAGAAACCGGCCGAACAGAATGCCGGTATCAAACTCTCAAACATGGATCAGACCGCTGTTCCTGGAGAAGATTTTTATCAGTATGCTTGTGGTGGTTGGATGGAACAATATCCATTAACTGCTGAGTATTCACGTTTCGGTTCGTTTGATAAACTTGCCGAAGATAACCGCGAGCAACTAAAAGGCCTTATTGAAGAGATGGCTATGACCACTCATGCACAAGGTAGTGTAGAACAAAAGATTGGCGACTTATATAATATCGCTATGGATTTGGATCGCTTAAATTCTGAAGGTGCTACTCCTATTCAAGGCGATTTGCAACGCATTAATGATATTACCTCAGTACAAGAAATTCCTGCACTTATGGGCGACCTAAATGCAGACCTATTCTTTGCTACTTATGTAGATGCCGATATTATGGATAGTAAAAAGAATTTGTTGCAAACCTATCAAAGTGGTACCGGTATGGGTGAGCGCGATTATTATCTGGATGTTGACGATACGATGAAGAAAATTCGAGAGGAGTATCTTTCACATATGACACGTATGTTTGAACTTGCCGGGTATAACGCAGATGATGCAAAGAGAGCTGCTGTGGCTTCTATGCGCATTGAAACTCGTTTGGCTAAAGCTCAGTATGATAATGTTAAACTACGCGATCCGATGGGTAACTATAATAAGATGACCATTGACCAGTTGAAGAACGATTATCCTAATTTCAATTGGGATGCTTATTTACAAGCTGCAGGAGCAAATGTTGCCGAAATTTCTGTTTCACAACCTGAACCAGTTAAAGAAGCTATTGCAATTATGAATGATGAAAACCTTGACGATGTTAAGTCGTATATGGCATGGCGTTTAATAGATGCTTCGGCTCCCTATTTGAGTGAAGCTATTGGAGAGGAGAACTTTTCATTCTATGGTAAAGTAATTTCCGGTAAAGAAGAACAATCGCCACGTTGGAAACGTGCTGTAGCAGTAACCGATGGCTCTCTTGGCGAAGCAGTTGGGCAGGTTTATGTGGAGAAGTATTTCTCACCACAAGCTAAGGCACGTATGGAACAGTTGGTGGACAATTTGTTACAAGCTTATGGCGAACGTATAGATAAACTTGAATGGATGAGCGATAGCACTAAAGCAATGGCTCATGAAAAATTAGGTACTTTCTATGTTAAGGTAGGATATCCAAACAAATGGCGCGATTATACAAGTCTTGAAATAGACCCTTCTTTGTCATATTGGGAAAATATTAAACGCGTAAATAAGTTTAATCAAGATTATATGATGGCTAAAACATCGAAGCCTGTAGATCGCGATGAGTGGTATATGACTCCACAAACTGTAAATGCCTATTATAACCCAACAACAAATGAAATTTGTTTCCCAGCAGGTATTCTTCAATATCCTTTCTTCGATATGAATGCCGACGATGCATTTAATTATGGTGCTATCGGTGTGGTAATTGCGCACGAAGTAACTCACGGCTTTGACGACCAAGGTTGTCAGTTCGATAAATATGGAAACCTTAGTAACTGGTGGACAGAGAGTGACAAAAATAATTTTGATAATCGTGCAAATGTTATGCGCACATATTTTGATCATATTGAAGTTGCACCAGGCTTATTTGCCGATGGTAGCTTTACATTAGGTGAGAATATTGCCGATCATGGTGGGCTTCAAGTGTCGCTTCATGCTTTGCATAATGCTCACAAAATATCGCCTATGATAGATATGGAGGGATTAACCCCCGATAGATCGGAAGAGCACCCGTCTGAACTCCAGTCACATTCAGCACTCTCGTCTGCCGTCTTCTGCTTGAAAAA
>CAMTOX010000192.1 GCA_947074225.1 uncultured bacterium | reverse complement strand
AAATCTAACTCCAAACCATTATCCATTTTCACCTCATAACGGCGTTTATCTTTTTCAATCTTTATCACTTTACCATTTGGAAACTTCTCCTTCAAATACTTCATAATAGTTACCGGAACAATTCCTGAAGGTACTCCGGCACTCTTCATAGAGACCGATTCCCATTCACCTTTCTTGTCGAACTCGACATTACCACCCGATTTAAACATCACTTTATACTCATCAACACCAGCATCGCGCTCTTTCATAACGTACGACACCTCCACGCCATTGAAATAGCTCTGCAAGAATTGCTGAGCAGCTTGTGGCAAAGCGCTTACTTCAATAAGTTGATCATTTTTATCGGCATAGACAAAGCAAAAACTAAACACTAACAACGAAGCTAATAATAACTTTTTCATAATTGTACATTTTAATGTGAATAATTAATGAACCTATTTGGTAGGGCCTAAAAACCTATACAGAAAGCGCTCTACAGTTGTTACAATCACCTTATCTGAATGGGTTTAACATTAGCCCTCTCCACAATTTGAATATTTTATAATGCTGCAAAAAACAGACTAAGCTATAAAAACAGATGGCTTTTATAAAAAGATAAACTTTAATTATCTATTTCTATTAAATTACCCGAATAATCAAACAACAATTCCAAACCATTATTGAGTTCAAGGTCATATTTACGTCGTTCTTTTTCAATAACTAGCACCACTGCATTCGGAAACTTCTCTTGAATATAGCTTAATATAGCTGCAGGTACTACAGAGTTTGGTACACCATTAGTTAAACGCGACACCTTTTCCCATGCGCCATCTTTATCAAACTCTACATAACCTCCTGTGGTGAAGTGAACATTATAGTCGACATAGATTCCGTCGCGGTCTTTCATTACGTAACTCACCTCTACCCCATTGAAATGAGTAGACAGAAAGGTCTGAGACTCTGCAGGTAGTTCGCTCACCTCAATAAAACTCTCTGAGTTTTTGTTATCGCATCCTGTTACTACAAACAGCAGCGAAAGCATTAAAAATCCAAGTTTATTCATAAGCTAATATTAAATTATTGGGTTAAAAAGATCTTCTTAAAACTGTATTTGTATATACATTACGCCCACGAATATATTCAAATAACTATAAAACTCTTTAATTGTTTAATTTTAATTAATATTTCAAGCTGCCAGAATAAAAAAATTTAGGTATATTAGAAATATTACATAGTTTATTTCTAACGCACCTAAACAATATCATACCACTTTCTCATTTCAGATAGTAATTCTCAGCCACTTACATTAGCTCTTATGTTCAATTTGGTATCCAAAGTTACGCAACTTTTTCTCTCTATTACGCCAATCTTTCTCAACCTTCACAAAGAGTTGAATAAACACCTTTTTATCAAAGAAAGCTTCTATATCTTTGCGTGCTTGCGTGCCCACTTTACGTAGAGCACTGCCCTGTTTTCCAATCAAGATACCCTTTTGCGAATCGCGTTCACAGTATATTACTGCACTAATACGAATAAGGTTATCCTCCTCTTTAAACTCCTCTACAGCCACCTCTACCGAATAAGGAATCTCCTTATCGTAGTTCATCAATATCTTCTCGCGAATAATTTCTGTCACAAAGAATCGCTCCGGCTTATCGGTCAAAGCATCCTTATCGAAGAATGGAGGCGACTCAGGCAACAACTCTTTAATACGATTAAAGAGCGGTTCGATATTAAACTTTAGCAGTGCCGACACCGGAAATATCTCTGCATTAGGCAACTCCGTATGCCAAAACTCTACCAACTGTTCTAAACGAGGTTGATCTATTAAATCTATCTTATTAATTACTAAGATCACTTTTGTGTGATCTATGCGCTTTACTTTATCTAAAAAGAAGGCATTTTTTTCGGCCGAATCCAACACGTCGGTCACATAAAGTAACACGTCGGCATCGGAGAGTGCCGAGTTCGAGAAGCCCAACATAGACTCCTGAAGCTTGTAATTTGGCTTCAAGACTCCGGGAGTGTCCGAATAGACAATCTGAAAATCTTCACCATTTACAATTCCCATAATCCGATGACGTGTGGTTTGTGCTTTCGATGTTATTATCGAAATGCGTTCACCTACCAAGTCATTCATCAAGGTCGACTTACCCACATTGGGATTCCCCACTATATTTACAAATCCTGATCTATGCATAGTTTTTTATTTATTCTTTCTCACACGCTACCTTCGTCGGTAGGCGACTCTATTTTGCTCTGCAAAGTTAATCAAAGATTACGCTACAAGCAAAATGCCTAAAAAAGTTACATTAAGAATATAATCTATCCTTTGTATATTATTAAAGTCTAAAGGGCTAAACTTTACTCTCTTTGGTGCTCTTTCTGCTTTTTAACTTCTTCACCTGCTCTTCCAACTCTGCAATCTCTTGTTCTTGGTTCTGAATGGTTTTCAACAACGCATTCAACTCCTCGTTCTCAATACTTGTTGGGTACTGTGCTTCTACACGCGCCATGAAATCGCTCAATACATTCATATAATTCATAAAGGCATCGTAGGGCGAATCGTAGGGTGTTGGGCGTGCTTCAACCTTACCATTCGAGTAATGTTTGGTGCTCATATATTTGAAATGATTGGCATCTTGAAGACGTAACCAATCGCTTTTTAGCCAACGGTCTGAACAGAGTCTCACCCTTTGACTCATGCCATATAATTTTTGCTGTGCCTCTTGCTGCAACTCGTTACCACACCATGCCGACATATCTTTCTCCTCGTCGCTCCACGACATCGGGTAAGGTACACTCAAAGCCGAGAGACCTGTTTGCTTCACCAAAGCATCGCTCATTGTTGCAAACAGTATATCGCGCTCTAAAGCATGATAAGGTAAGGCACGGAAGAAGTCGAAAATACCACTGCTGGCACTATTTAAAATTCCCAATGCCTCATAACCCATAAAGAGCACATACTGTTTCTCCTCGGCAGGAGAGTCGGCAATCCAGCCAATAAACTTCTCGGCTGTTAGCGGATACTCATTCCAACTCCATTGTGAGAATCGGAAATTTATATCATCGCTCAACTTACTATCGCGCACCAACAATTTCAATTTACTCTGAGCGGCACTCTGATACACATAGTGAGCGCTGCGCCAACCCATTACATGTTTACCATCTTCTATCACAGCAGCCTTAAACCCTAACTTATGAATGGTAAATGCCATATCGTCGCTATACATCAACGCATTATTAGCACAGATGGTAGGTTTCACGCCAAAGAGCGTTTCAATCTTAGCACTTTGTGTTCGCAACTGAAAAGAATACTCTTCCAAATCGTGTATTGCGGCCAACGAGTGTGCATAGGTAGTAGCTAAAAACTCTACACAACCGGTCTTAGCCAACTCTTGAAAGCTCTCTATTACCTCTGGAGCATATTGTTCAAACTGCTCTAAAGCCTCGCCCGATATGGAGAAAGAGACCTTAAACTTTTTATTGGAATTACGTATCATCTCCAACATAAGTTGGTTGGCAGGCAAATAACACTGTTCTGCCGCCCCACGCACCTCTGCCTCATTAGCAAAGTCATCATAATAGTAATGGTCGTTACCTATTTCAAAGAAACGGTAGCGCTTTAAATTCAAGCAATGATGTATGCGAAAACATAAATGAATACTCTTCATAATGGTATTATTGTTAGCTTATTTTTTTATTCTATTTTCTTTTATCCCAATCCACACACTCTGTTATAGATAGCTCTTACCTTTAATCCGGCATCTACCCAGCGTATGCCATCAATCTCCTGCAGTCCATTCTTACGCAGACTCTCGTACATGGCCGGATAGGCCACAATGGCATGCACATAATCGGCCATGGCATCCACATCCCAATAGTCGGTCTTTAGTGCATGGTCAAGAATCTCTGCACAGCCACTCTGCTTACTAATAATGCAGGGGGTGCCGCACTGCATAGCTTCTAAGGGCGATATGCCAAAAGGTTCGCTCACCGAAGGCATCATATAGACATCGCTTTCGGCAAGCATCTCTGTTACCTGATCTCCTTTTAAGAATCCTGTAAAATGGAATCTATCCGATATTCCTTTGCGCGCCACCAGCCGAATCATCTTATCCATCATATCTCCGCTTCCAGCCATCACAAAGCGTACACCGGGAGTTGCTTTGAGCACACGTTCGGCCACTTCAACAAAGAATTCCGGACCCTTCTGCATGGTAATACGTCCAAGAAAAGTTACGGTCTTATCTCTATTCGGATCTTTCTCTACCTCCATTTTATGCACCAACGGCTCTACAGCATTATGCACCGTTGTAACCTTGTCGGGGTGTTGGTGATACTTCTCAATCACCGTTTGACGAGTCAGGTTACTCACAGTAATGATATGATCGGCAGCATCCATGCCCTCTTTCTCTATTCGGTACACATCGGGATTCACCTGTCCGCGGCTGCGGTCATAGTCGGTAGCATGCACATGCACCACTA
>CAMTOX010000191.1 GCA_947074225.1 uncultured bacterium | reverse complement strand
ATAATAAGTAATTGTATATATTTGTCATTATTCCATGAAACAATTTGGTTTAATGTGAAAATTAGTCTATTTATCGCATAAATATTAAACTTATTAATATCAAATCTTATGAAAAAGTGTTTTATTTTTGCAGCAGTCTTAGGATTGTTTGTGGCCTGCGACAGATCAAAAGTCGAAGACCCAACCCCACAACAGGATGAGAAAAACATGTATGTGGCTGGTCTCTATAAAGATTCTTTAAATCAGCAGAAGATTTATTTGTGTGAAGAACAAACTGATGTTTACACAAATATAGAGGGTACTGATGTGATTCTTCGAACAGATGGAAGTGCGATGTATTCAATGGTATTAAATGGTCAAGTTTGTAATTTTTATAAAGATACAACTTTGAAAATTACTGTACCATTTTATGCTATGGACTTTTATGTTGAGAATGGTAATATTACAGCTGTTGGAGCAGCAAATTTAGATCTAGGATTTCCAGCTGCTATAACAGATTATAATGCAGTTCAATTTAGTTCAGTTTCTGAAAATATTACTTTTCTCGATAATCAGGAGTATTCAACTTCTAAGGCGTCTTACATATGCAAAGAGAATAATAATGTTTATATTGGTGGCTATGCCTTTTTGACCTCATCGGCACAAAAGGTTATGGCTTGGTTGAATAGCTCATATGAAAATATTACAGCTGTTCAATATCCAAAATGCATAGCTGTTCAAAATGGTAAATTTGTCGTTATAGGAACAAAATCTTATGGTAGCGGTAAAAGTGTTGTTGCTATGAATGTAAATGATGTTGAGACAATAATTTCTGATACAGCTACTGCAGTAAGTTCTTCTGTATTTATTTCTGATGTTTTAAGTGCTAAGGTATTTAATAACGACCTCTATATATGTGCTACAGAAAACTTCAATAATGATATTCGTGTTATTATTTGGAAGAATGGTGTAGAGTATATTACTTATCCTTCAACATTATCGGCAGTGTTCACTGTTAAAGGAACAGAATTGTTCTCAGTAACTAAAGGTAAATTAGGAGCCGATCCTTATATATTGCGTAATGGTGCTACTGAAATAAAGACCTTACCTACAAATGTAACTTCTATTACAGATATCTGTATAAAATAGTTTTAAGAAAAGAATTGCGTGTATGTGATATACGCGCATTTGGTGTTTTAGTTATTTTGGTTAGGAGAGTTGGAACCGGCTTATTCCAACTCTCTTTTTTATTTCTCAAAATCTAAAAATTAACTCAAGAATATCATTTTTTTACCTATCTTTGAACCTTGAAAATGCATTGATGGTGCATGGTGATGAGATGATATTAAAACTAATTGATTATAAAAGAAATAAGTACCATGATTGAGAAACAAATTGCGAAAGATTTATTGTCTATAGGAGCTGTTTTTTTGCGTCCTGAAGAGCCTTTTACATGGGCAAGCGGTATTAAGAGTCCTATTTATTGTGATAACCGTTTGACTTTGACTTCTGTAGATGTGCGTAACCATGTTGAAGCCGGATTGGCCGAATTGGTTAAAATTCACTATCCAGAGGTAGAGGTACTTATGGGAACAAGTACAGCCGGTATTGCTCATGCTGCTATAGTGGCTTCAATGTTGAACTTACCTATGGGTTATGTACGTAGTGGTGCAAAAGATCATGGTCGTGGCAACCAAATAGAGGGTCGTTTAGAGAAAGGACAGAAAGTAGTTGTGGTAGAAGATTTGATTTCTACAGCCGGAAGTTGTATTGAAGTGGTAGAGGTTTTACGCGAAGCCGGAGCCGAGGTTCTGGGAGTGGTAAGCATCTTTACTTATGGTATGAAGAAAGGTGTGGAACGACTCGCTGCTGCGCAAGTGAAGAATGTGAGCCTTTCCGATTTAGATACTTTAGTTCAAGTGGCTGCCGAAGAGGGTTATATTAAACCTGAAGATGAGGCAAGATTAATTGCTTTCCGTAATAATCCAAGTGACGAGAGTTGGATGACTGCTCGTTAAACATTATATAAGTAGACCTTTGTGTCTACTTTTTTTATGTTTAATGAAAGAATATCAATAGAAATATTAAAGGTAAATAGATTATGAGACATTTATTAGATCCTACAGATTTAAGTGTGCAAGAGATTGACAACCTAATGGATTTGGCTTTAGATATTATTGCACGACGTGCTTTATATAGCGAGGCTTGTAAGGGTCGCAAACTTGCTACATTGTTTTATGAACCCAGCACCCGTACTCGATTGAGCTTTACTGCTGCAATGATGGAGTTAGGTGGTAGTGTGTTAGGCTTTTCCGATGCTAATAGCAGCTCGGTAAGTAAAGGAGAAACTGTTGCCGATACTGCAATGGTTATAAGTTGTTTTGCCGATATAGTGGCTATGCGTCACCCTAAAGAGGGGGCTCCTTTAGTGGCATCGCAGGTTTCAACTATTCCTATTATTAATGCAGGCGATGGTGGACATAGTCACCCAACACAAACATTAACCGACTTATTGACTATTCGTCGTGAGAAGGGTCACTTTGATCATTTAACGATAGGTCTTTGTGGTGACTTGAAATATGGAAGAACGGTGCACTCGCTTATAAAAGCTATGGGACGTTATGCCGGAGTGCGTTTTGTATTCATTGCGCCCGACAAGTTGAAATTGCCAAATTATATGATTCACGATGTTTGCGAAGCAAACAATTTAGACTATAAAGAGGTGAATACTCTTGAAGCTGCAATGCCAGAGTTAGATGTGCTTTATATGACTCGTGTGCAGAAAGAGCGCTTTGCTGTGGCCGAGGATTATGAACGTTTAAAAGATAGTTTTATCTTGGATGCCGAGAAGATGAAGCTGGCTAAAAGCGATATGATAGTGCTGCATCCGCTGCCTCGTGTAAATGAGATTGCCGTAGAGGTAGATAAAGATGAACGTGCTGCCTATTTCCGTCAAGTGGAGAATGGTAAGTTTGTGCGTATGGCTTTGATTTATCAACTCTTGAAATGGAAAGACGAAGGGGTAGATGCTCCTAAAACCGGTGAAGAGATTGTAAAGGGTCCTCGCTGTTGGCATGCTGCCTGTATTACTTCTATTGAAGAAGTGGAGCCTCTGTATAAAGTGTGCGAGGGTGGGGTGAAACGTTGTGTGTATTGTGAAACTGAAGAGCATATAGCATAAACGCAATTCATTAATAAATAAGGTTTAAAAAGAACAATGCGAAAGTGTACAATCTGTATTACTTTCGCATTGTTTTTTGGATGCCATGCATTGAGGTTTCGAGTAGGTCTAAATAATGTTAAATGGCAAAAATAGCATGATTTAATGTGAAAATTAAGTTTTTTAAGACGATATTTATTACTAAATTTGCACTCGCAAAGAAGTCACTAATGGCTCTTTGAAAACAAGAGATATGTATCAGAAACAGAAATGTCAATGGGGAAATGGTAAGCAGGATTTAATGCTTATTAATGTTGCGATGCAAAGATATGTATCAGAAAAAGTGTGTGAAGTAAAGTAATGAAGCTGTTCGTATGACCTGTAAAGGTGCGAGCAGTTTTTTGTTTTTATAATCCTTAAACAAGAACAGAAAAAGATCTATGAAACCAAGAGTGAGTATTATTATGGGCAGCACAAGTGATATGCCGGTGATGGAAAAAGCAGCGCAATTGTTGAATGACTTTCAAGTGCCTTTTGAGATTCAAGCCTTATCAGCACATCGTACCCCTGCAGAGGTGGAATTATTTGCTAAAGAAGCCCATGAACGTGGAGTTGAAGTAATCATTGCGGCGGCAGGAATGGCAGCAGCATTACCAGGGGTAATAGCAGCAAATACTACGATTCCAGTAATTGGTGTACCTATAAGTGCTTCGCTCGATGGTATGGATGCACTTTTGGCAATTGTACAAATGCCTCCAGGTATACCTGTGGCAACAGTAGCAATAGATGGTTCGTTAAATGCGGCTATTTTAGCATTGCAATTCTTAGCAGTAGCCGATGCACGTATTGCTCAGGCATTGGTGGAATATAAGGAGGGATTAAAAAAGAAAATCGTGAAGGCCAATGACGATTTAAGTCAGATTAAATATCCATTCAAAGTAAATTAATAACAGAGTTCTCAACTGTTCAGTTGAGGAGAAAAGAAAAATAATGATATGAATTATCGTTTGTTTGTAGAGAAATATCCTGATTTTCAGGTTGAGGCAAAGAGCCTGGAGAATGATTTAAATCACCATTTGAACTTGCATTTAAAAGATCTGCGCCTATTGAATGTGTATGATTTGTTTGGTTTCTCACCAGAATTGGTAGAGGCAAGTAAATATCAAGTGTTTGGAGAGGTGGTTACCGATGCGGTGACAGAATCTATGGAATTAGATGGTAAATGCTATTTAGCTATCGAGTATCTACCTGGACAATTTGACCAAAGAGCTTCGTCGGCAGTAGATTGTGTGAAGTTGATTGACCCAAATGCTGAGGTAAGTATTAAAAGTGCTCGTCTGTTAATCTTTAATGAACAGATTAGTGATG
>CAMTOX010000190.1 GCA_947074225.1 uncultured bacterium | reverse complement strand
CCACCACGGCACTGCAAGACTCGCGTACGATATGTGCAGTGCTTTGTGCTTCGGAGCGGTTGTAGAAGAATGGTTAACCTATAACTGTTAGTGCGGTTAATAATCGTGTTTATAATACAAATAATGCTGGAGAAGAGACTGTGGTGTATAAACTCGTTGTGGGTGGTTATGGTATAGCCAAGTTTACGGTTGATTATAGAAGTAATGTGGCGCCTAAAATAGGAGGTTATATTGCCAATTCTATTTTAGAGAGCGATTATAAGTTTGTTACTGGCTTAGACTTTAATGGAGATCCTCATACTCCTCTAGAGTGGGATGAGAGTGGTTATGGATTTTATTACGACGCTTGTTTAGGTAATACAAACAAACGAAATACAACCCATGCTGAGAAAGGTGAGTATGCCTTTATGAACAAGACTACAAGCCATTACAACAGTTTTTTAATGGAAAATATATATGACTGTACTTATTATAAAACTAATAAAACAGATTCTAGCGGAAAATTCTTATATGTAGATGCTACCAGTGAGCCGGGTACTATAGCTTCTTTACGATTTAATAATACATCACTATGTCCGGGAACGCGTATGTATGTGTCGACATGGTTGAATAACATAGGCATGGGTGTAGATCCTAATGTCAACTTGGTGGTAGTGGGTTTTAGAGCCGATGGAACTGAAGATGATATTGTGACTTACAATAGTGGTGATTTGAAAAGCGATCCAACAAATAGGGGAGAGTGGAAACAAGTGTTCTTTAGTTTTGAAATGCCACAGGTGGAGTATGTGGATTATCGCTTACGTATTGTTAATAATGCACAGAGCTCTAATGGTAACGACTTCGCTATAGACGATGTGTCTATTTATATGCAAGAACCCTCATTAATTATTTACCAAGCCGGAGCAACTTGTTCGTCCGATCAAAATGAGGCAGACGATGAAGTGTTGATGGTGAGAATGAATCCTTCAGGGTTTGATTTTGGCGATTCTTGGACTTCAAAGGATATCTATTATCAGTTGCAGGGCGATGATGGCACGTTATTGAATATTCATTATGAGAATACCTCAGGATTAAAATATGGACATATTTTATTCCAGAAAGGTGCTGCCTCAAGAAATTATCCTGTTTATATGCCTACTGCCGATAGTACTGGCTTAGAACTTTATGCTAGAGCACGTAATAATTATTTAGCCGGTATTGCCCCAAATCCTGGAAACGTTTTTATTACATTTGAGAAGGATGAACAAGGTGTTGTAAATGAGATTTATTATCTCTTGATACAAAAGAATGACGAGTTTCTTCCTGCTATGACATACCATTGTATCATTGGGTTAGATCCTTCGGCATTTAACTCCGGATCGTCAAACTGTAGTATGCATAGTTTATTCACAATGCAACCTAAAGCACGTTTAGTGCTTAATGGAGAGTTGACTAAAACATTGGAAGGTGGTGATTTGTGCTCTAGTGAATTAAATACTATTGGTCTGCGTCTATACGGTGCTAATGGCGATTTGAATGAAATATTCAGTGGTACCTGTCTTTACGATTGGTTGTCGGGATCTAGTGCCGATTATGATAAAGGTGGTAAATACGAAGGATTTGATTATGACTCTATAATAGATGCTTTATTGACCTTGCGTATAGCATATCCTTTAGGAAGTAACCTCAATGAAGTAGAGGTGGGTAATCTTATTACTGCTAATCAAATGGCTATGTTAAGGTTGTTGGTCGATCGCGGTATGTTAGAACTTTACAAATCGGAGATTTCGCGTCGTATATTTCCGGGTAGTACTTTCTTTACAGTAGTACCGGTGGTGGCAAGTGCTAAAAAAGATGATGGTTCTCCCCTTCAAGCTTGTAGTCGTCCTTTTACTGTTACTTTAACTGCCGACGAGGTTTCTCGTTCATTTAATATTGGTTATATAGGCGAACGTGATGCTTCTACAGATTCGGTACCTGCTGTTAGGGTGTTACGTTACTATGAAGAGGATTTAATGGTAACACCTCTTTCGGTGCCATTATGCGACTTAGGTACTATATCATATGCAGAACTTATCGCAAATAAGAATGAAACGAAGATCTATTTATTAAATAGTACTACCGATAATAGTGCGCCTGTAGGAGAAATAATGGCTTATGGATCGGTGAATTTTGTGGAAGTTGATGAGCAAATTATCATGCTGTTAGATGATCAGAATAGCGCTCTTCAATATAAGCAAGGGCATAGATATGACTTTACGATAGTGTTGCCATCTCATTTAGGCGAGAGTTGTGCTGCAGGAGGATTCTTCTCGGTTGTTGTGACTCCAAATTATCTAATGTGGACACCTCAGCATAACTCGTCGTCATGGCATAGAGATGCCAACTGGACTATGGTGGATAAAGATGGAACAATAGATTTAACGGGTAGTGGCTTTGTGCCTGGTTTAAAAAGTAACGTCATTATACCGGGTGGCACAAACATGCCAATATTATATAATGCTACAGTAAGTTCTACACAAACGATAATGACGTTGGCCGATAATGCACAAGAATTTATTGGATGGGATATTAACTTTAAAGCAAATAGCTGCTATAATATCTATTTTGCTCCTGGTGCTAAGTTGGGCAACCAACAATGGTTAGTTTACAACAATGCATGGGTAGATATCCTTCTTACTGCAGGTAGTTGGAATCTTATAGCTCCTCCATTTAAAGAGGTAGTGACAGGCGATATGCATATTCCAGCTTCAGGAATATATCAAAATGATTTGTTCGAAGAGGTAGATGGAGCTGATAACCGCGGTATCTATCGTTTTATGACCTCATTCTTCAATAGTGAGTCGTATATGACAGATCGCTATGGTAAAAAAATCTCTGTATCGGCATCTTCATGGACCATGCCTTTTAATGCTCTCGCACAAGCAGTGAATCCAGCAAAGGGTTACTCGGTTTTGCCTGTCGCGGCTAATGGCGATAGTGTTGTTACTGTGCGTCTGCCTAAAAGAGAAGAGCGTTATTACTATTTTGGAAGTTATGGTGAGATAACGCCTTATTATGAGGATATTGTAAGAAGCGAACTTGGTAAACAGTTGGTGGGTACTCAAGGAGAAGATAATTATATCACCCTCCAATCGCAATCAGATTCAGATGTGAGTCATTTAATAGGTAATCCTTATTTGTCGGAATTAGATGTTAAAGCATTTATGTCGGATGGAATAAATAGTAAAATGGTAACAGGCGATTTTACTCTATTCTCAGGCAAAGATCGCTTGCCAATAGTCTATAATAGTAAATATAGAGTTGCCTCTCAAGGTGAATATGTAGATAGTATTCCGGCTATGACCTCTTTCCTTGTGCATTTACAACCAAATGTAGAAATAACTCCGTTGCATATTTCGCCAAGCATGTTATGTACCTCTACTGAGATTGGTGGTGAGGAGGTCGGGAAGCCAAATAGAATGGCAGCAAGCAATATGACAAGGGCTGAGATTAATACCTTGCGAATTCATGCACTTTATAATGGCTTAAATTCATCGTGCTTAGTTGTTGAGGCAACAGGAAGCAGTCCGGCATTTAATAGTGAGGAGGATAGTCGTTTGACACTGCTCTCAGAGTCGATGACACCAGCTTCGGTTTATACACACGATGGTAGTGTAGGTATGGCTATAAATGTAGTTCCATCGGTAGAATCCATACCTTTAGGCTTTGTGGTACAAGATATACCTCAAACAGATAGTGTAGAGCTCACTTTTGAAGGAATAGTTAATTTTACTGGCAACTTCTTTGTGTTAGACGTGATTACTCAAGCACTATATCCTGTAGCTGAAAATTCATCTCTGATGTTGCCTGAATTTGTAGGTACTGAAGAACGTTATATCTTGCTGAGAGTGCCTTCGGAGTCTACAGAACGTGAAGAAATTAAAAGGGAAAGTAGTGTTAAGGTCATTCAACCTTGCAAAGGTGAGGTGATTATTAATGCTTCGGAAGAGATTAAACAGATAGAGATCTATTCTATGAATGGACAATTAATAGAGCGTTGCAATCATGTTAATAGTAGAACTATGCAAGTGAATTTAAGTAATGGAATGTATTTAATTGATATCACTACCGATGTTAATAAAGTGTGTGAAAAGGTAGTCGTTTATTGATTCCGTTTTATTCTATTGCTAAAAGCATTTGAATGCATGACATTCTGAAATATTAGTTCGTATATAAGGATTGTTTTATTGTTTTTACTTATAGAACTATGTTTTAATATTAAATAATCTGTATAACAAAATATAAAACCTATCACTTTTGTTTGTAGTTAGTTTATGATGATTTATCATGAACTAACTACAAATTGTTTTTAATAAGGTGTAACTACAATTTATTGTGGTAGTGTCTTTACTATTATTATGCTCTTTGTTATACGCCATATAGGAGAGGATTAGAATTCTCTCTAAAAACTTAAAAATAAATATAAAGAATAAGAGCTTTTGAGAGTGCAACCCTCTGCTTCTAATTTTAATACTTGTTTTTGATAGTGATG
>CAMTOX010000189.1 GCA_947074225.1 uncultured bacterium | reverse complement strand
AACTATAACCTACAATCTTTCCCTACACGACGAGTTTCCGATCTAGTAAAAAATATATGTTTTTAAGCATGAAATTTATATTCTGAGTTCATGAGAATGACAAAATGATTAAACGATAGTAGTTTTTAGCTTATAATTTAAACTTCAGATAATAAGTTCGTTATATTTACTTACAGGTATGTATAGTTGTATAGAAGTTTTAGTTTGAAAGTACTAAATGTTGCTCTAAAGCACTAAAATGCGAAATGATTGCCTAAAGACTTGTATAGTTATTTTTAATTGTATATTTTTGCTAACTGATTATTTACTAAAGTGAATAGGAGGAGTTATCTCTTTCTATCATAAATGGGATATTACTTTATAAACAAACAAATACACATTATTTTAAATTAAAGAAAAAGTGAAATCTATGAGAAAACTGACGCTTTTAATCGCATCATTAGTGCTATGCATTGGTGCTGTGTTTGGGCAGGGACAAACGATTTCCGGAACCGTTTTAGACAAAGCGAACGAACCGGTAATTGGAGCCGCTGTAATGGTAGAAGGTACCACAACAGGTACAATTACAGATTTTGATGGTAAATTCAGCATAAATTGTGCTGTAGGAGCCGAATTAGTATTTTCTTATATGGGTTATCAAACTATTAAGCAAAAGGCTGCAAATGGTATGATAGTTCGTATGCAAGAAGATAACACAGAGTTAGACGAAGTTATGGTGGTAGGTTATTCTACCTCTACTAAGAAATCATATGTAGGTTCTGCTGCAGTGGTTTCTGGTGAAGTTCTAGAGAAAAAGAATGCTACCGAAGTATCTAAGGCATTGGCAGGTGAGGTTGCAGGTGTGAATGTTATCACCACCTCTGGTCAACCAGGTACAAATGCATCAATCCGTATTCGCGGTATTGGTTCTGTAAACTCAAGTACTTCTCCACTTTATGTTGTTGATGGTGTACCTTACGATGGTGACATTAGCAATATTGATCCAGGTGACATTGCTTCTACAACTGTATTGAAAGATGCTACAGCAACCTCTCTTTATGGTTCACGTGGTGCCAATGGTGTAATCTTGATTACAACCAAAAGAGGTTCTTCAGACACAGAAGGTAAAATTGATATAGACTTTAAATATGGTGCAAACATGCGTTTAATCCCTATGTACGAGACTATTCAAAGTGCTCAACGTTATGTAGAATTAGGTTGGCAAGGTTTACGCAACAATACCGGTAGCGCTGATATGGCTAGCAGTATGTTGTTTGGTAACAAAGGTATTCCATCTGTATACAACTTGTGGACAGATCCAGGTAATGCATTAATTGATCCTGTAACAGGACGTATGTATCCAGATGCTACATTCAAACCAGGTATTGTTGCTCAGCCATTAGGTTCATGGGATGATAATATTTTCCGTGTAGGTCAAAAAATGGAGGCTACTGTTAAAATCCATGGTGGTTCAGATAAAACAACTTATTATACTTCTTTCGGTTATTTGAAAGATGAAGGTTATTATATTGGTTCAGATTATAACCGTTTAACAGCTCGTGCAAATGTAGACCACCAAGCAAAGAAATGGTTAAAAGGTAACATGAATATGTCTTACGCTTATTCAGAGTTTAATAATCCTGTACAAGGCAGTAACATGAACAATGGTTTTGCTTATGTAAATGGTATTCCAGCAATCTATCCAGTATTCCAACGTGATGCTGATGGTTACAAAGTAGCCGATGCCTTAACAGGTGGCGATGCTTATGACTATGGTATGTATGAAGGTGGTGGTCGTTTGTTTGGTTCTGGTATTAACCCTGCCGGTGCTTTACAATTAGATAAAAGCCGTCAGATTCAAAATGCGTTTACCGGTAATGCCATGTTAGAGATTACCTTTATTAAAGGTTTAACTTTATCGGCTAACTTCGGTTTACAATATACCAGCTTGGCAGCATCTGATTTAACTAATAAATATTATGGTGATGCTGCAGGTGTAGGTCGTATTTACAAATATCAAGGTAACTACTTGAACTTTATTGCTAACCAAATCTTGCGTTATGCTCCAGATTTCGGTGTAGATAATACTTTCGATGTATTCGTAGCTCACGAAACAGGTATGGTATCTAACTCTATTATGAGTGGACAAAAAAGTTATATTGCTCGTCCAGAAGGTTTAGAGTGGAGTAATGCTATTCAAATGAACGACATGAGTAGTTATACTAATAAAGCTAACATTGAGAGTTATTTTGCTCAAGCACGTTATAACTATAAAGAACGTTATTTCTTCCAAGGTTCTATCCGTGCCGATGGTTCTTCTCGTTTTGCTAAAGGAAACCGTTGGGGTACTTTCGGAGCATTAGGTGTGAGCTGGGTAATGTCTAACGAAGAGTTTATGGAAGGTGTAAACTTATTGCGTTTCATGAAGTTTAAAGCAAGTTGGGGTGTGTTAGGTAACCAAGAAATTGGTTTGTATTTAACAGACGACCAATATACAATAGAAAATGTTGAAGGTCTTATTGGTTATACTTGGACCTATGCAGGAAATAAAGATTTAACTTGGGAGAAATCAAGTATCTTCAACGTAGGTGTTGAATTTGACTTAGGTAAATATTTAACTGCCGACATAGAATACTTCTATAAAAAGACAGATAACATGTTGTTCCCACGTAGTGTATCTCCTTCTTTAGGTTATAGCTACTATTATGTTAACGAAGGTGCTTTGGCTAACCAAGGTTTAGAATTCAACTTCAATGTGCATGCAGTAAATACACGTCAAGTGAAGTTAGATATCCGTTTGAATGGTTCTTGGTATAAAAACGAAGTATTGGCCATGCCTTTAGAAGCTAATGGTGAACCAATGGTTATGAATGGTAGTTGGTCTGTAGGTCACTCTTTGTATGACTACTACATGCCTACTTATATGGGTGTAAATTCAGAAACAGGTATTGCACAATATAAAGGTTTCTACGATGCTAATAAAGTATCTGACCCAGCTAATTTGATATCAACAGATTATATTTCTAGTACTTATATTTATCAGAAAGATAATCCAGATGCAGATATTCGTGAAGTATTGGTAGAAAATGCTGCTTATGCAGGTTACTCTTATGTAGGTAAATCTGCAATTCCAGATCTTCAAGGTGGATTTGGTATTGATTTAGAATTATATGGTTTTGACATCTCGGCATCATTTATGTATCAGATAGGTGGTTACGGTTATGACAATACTTATGCTGCTTTAATGCACAGTGATCGTGTGGGTTCTTATAACTGGCACGTAGATATTGAGAACGCATGGACTCCCCAAAATACTGAAACAAACATTCCTCGTTTGTCAAATGGTACAGATTTCTATGCAAACTCTTATTCAACACGTTTCTTGACTAGCAATTCATATTTGTCACTTCAAAATGTTCGTGTTGGTTATTCATTCCCTAAGAAATGGATCCAAAAGATCAAGTTAAACAACTTGAATTTGTGGGTTGCAGGTGAGAATTTATTCTTGATTTCAGCTCGTAAGGGTTATATACCTTATGTATCTTTCACAGGATCAAGTGATAGTTATCAATACACTCCATTAAGTACATTCATGGGTGGTATTCGTTTCCAATTCTAAGATTGTTGAACAAATTATTAAATTAAAATTCATGAAGACTAAATATTTATTTATAGGACTGATGATCTCTGCCTTAACATTAGGAGGATGTTCATCTCACTTCTTAAATCAAGAACCAACAGGTGGTTCTTTGAGTCAGAATCAATTTGAACAACTTCAAGGAACAGTTGAAGGTCAAGTTCGCGGATTGTATTCTATGCTTATTGCATATGGTGGCTCCCACGATACTTTCGGTCAGAAATCGATAGATATTACTACTGATTTAATGAGTAGTGATATGGCTATGACATCTGATAGTTATGGATGGTTTGTTCAAGCTGCCCGTATGACTTGCGCAACATCTACTTCTAGCCGTACCTCTTATATATGGTCATATTATTATACATTAATTCGTAATTGTAATTTGGCTATTCGTAACTTAACAACATTAGAACTAGAAACAGATGAGAATTTAAAGAATTATTATGCACAAGCTCTTACTATGCGTGCTTATGCATATTATAGTTTAGCCATCTTATTTAATAGTCCTACTTATTCTGTAGAATCAATGGATTTGGATACAGTTTCTGTACCTATTTATACCGAGAATACTCCAGAAAAGACTCCTCAAGGTTTAGCAACATTGCGTGAAGTCTATGCTCAAGTGGAATATGATTTAAAAACTGCTATAACTTATTTTGAAGCTTCTGAATCTGTACCTCGTGCATCTAAATTACAGTTTAATATTGATATTGCAAAAGCTTTCTTAGCTTATGCTTATTTAAATCAAGGTGATTATGATAATGCATATAAATATGCAAAAGAAGTAATTGATGGAGGAAATTATACTATTATTCCAGCCGATAAATTAACTACTACCGGTTTTGTTAGTGTAAATGATGAATCATGGATGTGGGGCTCAATTACCACTATTGATAATTATACCGGTTTAGC
>CAMTOX010000188.1 GCA_947074225.1 uncultured bacterium | reverse complement strand
GGACGCGTTCGAAGTCGACTCTGACGTTGTGGATTCCGTGTTGCATGCCACGGACACCACCGAGACCCACACTATAGCCTACACTCTTTCGCTACACGACGCTCTTCCGATCTAACCATTATAGTTGGGCACCTATAGTTGAGGTAGGTATACTCTTCTTAGGTATCTTTACAACTATGACTCCGGCTTTAGAGTTCTTGAGAGAACATGCGCCAAATCTTGGATTACATGCTCCATGGCAGTTCTATTATACTACCGGTCTGTTAAGCTCTTTCTTAGATAACGCTCCTACAGCCGTAGCATTCTATGAGGTGGCACAAGGATTGGGGACCGCCGGATATGAAGGTCAGGCATTGGTAGCAGGCATACCAGAGATGTTATTGAAATCTATTGCTATAGGTTCTGTTTTCTTTGGATCTATGACCTATATTGGTAATGGACCTAACTTCATGGTGAAAGCAATTGCAGAAGAGAATGGTATAAAAATGCCAAGTTTCTTTGGATATATGTTTAAGTTCTCATTGTTAATGTTGTTACCTATCTATTTCTTCGTTCACGTGTTATTCTTGAATTAAGAACTAAACTTTAGTATATTTTAAAAGCCCATCCAACTATAGTAAGTCGGATGGGCTTTTTAAATATACTATTATCTGTTGTGTGCTACATACCGCTATTACTTAATGGACCGATAGTCATAAACAAATTATCTTTATTATCTTTGTAGCTTAATATTTAATTCATCTTTCATAACTTATCCGTGTCGACACTAAAAGATAAAACAGTAAAAGGATTTTTTTGGAACTTTTTGGAAACGGGTTCTTCGCAACTCATTGCACTGATATCTACTATGATATTAGCTCGTTTACTTGTTCCTGCCGATTTTGGTTTAATTGGTATGACCACCATTTTCGTGTCGTTAGGTCAAGTACTCGTCGATAGTGGTTTTAGCCAAGCATTAATACGTAAACAGGAGTGTACCGACAGGGATTATAGCACCGTATTGTGGATTAATATTAGCATAAGTTGGATTCTTTATGTTCTTATCTTCATCTCAGCACCTTGGGTAGCTCAATACTTTCAGGAGCCTCGTTTGGTGTTGATATTGCGACTATTAACCTTGGTGTTGCCTTTGAATGCCATGAATGTAATTCAGCGCACCATTCTAACCAAATCATTAGACTTTAAGCAGCAAGCCATTATTACTGCTTCCAGTGTTACTGTAGGGTTAGTAGTTGCTATTATAATGGCTATGCAAGGTATGGGTGTATGGGCTCTAGTGGGTAAGGCTTTGGCTACACAAGTGGTCATGGCTCTATTGTTTTGGACTCTAAATAAATGGCGCCCTAAAGCTATATTCTCTTGGCAATCTTTTCATGAACTCTTTAGCTTCGGATCCAAACTATTAATGGTTTATAGTTTAGCCACTGTATCGAAGAATATCTACAATGTAGTCATAGGGAAAAAATATAATGCCACTGAGCTGGGTTACTATACCAATGCCGATTTAATGGCTTGTATGCCGGTTTCGTTGTTAACCATTTTGTGTAATAGAGTGCTCTTTCCAGTGCTCTCGCCCATACAGAACGATAACGAGTCTTTGCGCAGAATGTTACGTCAAATCTTGCGACCTATGCTTCTTATTGCCTTTATGATGATGTTTCTCTTTGTTGCCATGGCCGATTCTATTGTATCTATATTCTTAGGAGCGCAATGGTTACATATTATTCCCTATTTTCAAATTCTTTGTGTGGGATACTCTGCTGCGGTATTACACTCTGTGAATCAAATTATCATGAATGTTAAAGGACGTTCTGACTATTTCTTACGCACAGAAGTGATAAAATATATTTTAATAATTCCTGTTATTATTATCGGTATCTATGGTGGCATCTATGTCCTGATAGTAGGATATGCCATTTTCTATTGGATAGGTTTTTTGTTAAACGGTTTCTACTCTTTCCGTTTAGTGGGCTATGGAGTAAAAGCTCAGCTTATTGATGCCTTGCCCATCATATTATTCTCGGCCATAATAGCCATTATTACCTATTTTTTCGGATGGCTCTTGCCAAATTGGAATGCATTCATAATACTTATTTTACAGCTATTAGTTGCTTTAATCTGTTTTGTTGTACTTGGGCGCTCAACAAAATTACATGCCTATTACCAATTAAAGGAGTTAATATACGAATACTTGAATCGCGTCAGATTAAAAGAGTGATGCTTGTTTCTTGAAATCTCTATTTTTATTTTCAGCCACTTGTTTTAGAGTAGTCTTCAAAAGTTTAAAGCAAGAGCAGTTCTATAAATGGAATGTTAAGCGTTTAATTTATAGAGTTAATATTGCTAAGGTATGTTTTCATGTTTGAACGAAAATCTTCATGTTCGCTATTCGTCACTTCTCTATATAATTGCTTTGTGGCGCAGAAAGACTCTAAAAGATATAACATAAATACATTATCGTTATAGTAGAGCAAATATGTACTGCATATGAGTTTAGCGAGCTACTAAAAACTAATTGTTTTCATTGTACTAGAATTAATACAAAACGATTTTATATCTCTTTTGTTTTTAAGTGGCATCTTTACCTTTACATTTTCGGCATTTAACGCACTATGCTATATATATGGCGAAGCTAATTTTAGTTACAAAAATTCCAACTTTACGTCTCAAATCAGCTGTTAGAGTTCCTCTTTATACAGCCACAACATAAATGCTCGCCACTTTATAATCTATAAAGTGACGAGCATGGGTTATTTAACCATATATGTTTATTTCTTCAATTTTTAATTCTAAACGGTATAATTTCAATGTGTTTATTGTTGTCAACGCACTATTTTTCCGTTCCAATTCACAAATCCCTCATTAAGTTCAATACCCGAGTATCCCCAATGAGTGAGTCGTGTCATAGCTGTTTTACTACGACGACCGCTTCTACAATAGAGGGCAATCTTCTTATCTTTAGCAATTTTCTTAATCTCTTTCTCAAAGTTTGGACTGCTTAGATTAATGTTGATGGCATTAGGAATATGGCCAGAAGCGAATTCTTGAGGTGTTCTTACATCAATAATAACGAACTCTTTGTTTTCTATAGCTTTCTGGAACTCCTCATTGTTAACAGACTTGAATGCTTGTTGTTGAGCATAGCAATAGCCACTTATAGCAAAAAAAACAAAAGTAAAAAGATATTTAATCTTGGATATCATAATCTCCTTTGATTAGGTGTACAGTAAGTAATAACTGATAATGTATAGAGTATCTGAAAAGACAATATTTTAAATATTCGACAAAGATAGTCATAGTTTTTAAAATTACTAGTAAATTACTCTTATTTTTAAATTACAATGGTGTGAAATCTGTTTTAATACATTTATGATATTTTTTTTAACGGATTTACGCTCTATTCTTTCTGTTATAAAGCTATAAGTGTCTTTAGAAATGTATAGATAGGTGGTATAATAGAATATAGTACAATGCCTTGTTCTATTTATTTGGTTTTATATAAATGTTTAACGGTTTGAATATTTTACTTTAGAAACTATTCTATTTCTTGTTTTAAAAGAGAAGAGGTAGTAGAGTAGCTGAAAAATTATTTTCTATGCAAAACTATTTATTTTACAATCTATTACTTAGTACTCTTAGATATATGTTTGCCTTATGAACTTGTTTATTCATCACAACACCATTCTTCTCTCAAAGAGGGATCAAAGTCGAATCAAAGTCGTACCAAATAGGGATTATATATCCGAATTTGGTTCGACTTTGATTGGTTTTTGTAGGCAATTATTATATAAGAAAATCTAATGCTTTAGATTGTGATATCACTTGATATAGAATATTTTAAAAGAAGTTAATTTTGATATTTCATTTAGATTACATTGTTGAATTCTGCATTGTAAATTGAAATAAAAATTCGTACATTCGCATTTTGTTATGGTAAGTTCATTTCCTGTATTTATGGGTTTGTGATATTTACCAATAAATTATTGAATGAAGCGCTATGGAATCATTATTAAAATTATACGAAAAGTATAGAGGTGTTCAGGCACACACCATTGTCGAGCTTCCCTCGTCGGGTAGTAATCGTCGTTATTTTAGAATAACCGGCAATGACGAAACTGTTATTGGTGTAATTGGAACCTCTTTAGAAGAGAATCGTGCTTTTTGTCTCTTGTCTGAACATTTTAAATCAAAAGGTTTATTGGTTCCGGAGTTATATATACATAGTGATGATTATGCTTTTTATTTGCAAGAAGATTTAGGCGACACTATATTATTTGCTCAAACAGCGTCAGGTAGAGAGAGTGGTGTTTTTAATGATTCTGAGCGTTGCTTGTTGCGTACTACGATGTCTCAGTTGCCAAAGCTTCAGTTTGAAGGTGCTCAAGGTTTAGATTTCTCGGTTTGTTATCCACAAGCAGAGTTTGATGAACGCAATATATTCTTCGATTTAAATTATTTCAAATATTGTTTTCTTAAGGCTACCGGATTAGAGTTTAATGAGATCGGAAGAGCACACGTCTGAACTCCAGTCACATTCAGCAATCTCGTAT
>CAMTOX010000187.1 GCA_947074225.1 uncultured bacterium | reverse complement strand
TGTGTCGTTGGCTGTGTTTCTATCCTCTCCTCGCACTCCTTGCTGATCTGTCACTATACTCAGCCCACTCAACTCTACACTATAGCCTACACTCTTTCCCTACCCGACGCTCTTCCGATCTAGGTTTGCTTCGTACTCTTCAATAGAATTTCCTTCCGATATTAAGTCGACATCGTGAAAGCAGTAGAAGTTAATACCAATTTTTTTCATAAATTCAAAACCGGCATCTACTTTCTGTTTTGCTATGGTTAATGCATCGTTTCCTTCATTCCAAGCAAAATTCTTTGTGCCACCACCAAACTGGTCGCCACCATCGGCACAGAGGGTATGCCACCATGCCATAGAGAATTTAAGCCAATCTTTGAGCTTTTTGCCCATTACCACTTTCTCAGCATCGTAATAACGAAATGCCATAGGATTCTTACTTTCTGATCCTTCAAATTGAATTGTTCCTACATTAGGAAAATAATGTTTTGCTTCCATAAGAGTTGGATTTTACGAGGAGAGATTGTCTATATATCATTTTCTTTATTTGAATAGATAGATACATTAGCACTCCTCAAATGTTTTTTACCTATATAATTTTTAAAATAATTGTTCTTTAGTCCATTCTTTCAATGAAGAGTCTAAAGGCCTCTTCTGTTGCCTGTTTCTCTTCGGGTATTGGTTTAACTACCATGATTTTGTTGAGCGATGCGAAAGCCTCTTTAGTTCCCTTGTATATACCTTCGCCAATACCTGCTCCACGTGCAGCTCCTATTGAGCCATCGGTATTGTAAAGCTCTATGGTGGCTCCGGTAATATTTGCTAATGTTTGCCTAAATATGGGGCTTAAGAAAAGGTTTGCATGCCCGGCGCGTATGGTTTTAATCTCCATTCCCATTTGAGACATAATCTCCATGCCATATCTAAATGAGAAGGCTATACCTTCATGTGCAGCACGAATAAGATGTGCTTTGCTATGTCGCAAGAAGTTTATGCCGTGAATAGAGGCGTTAGGTTCTTGGTTATTAAGCATTCGTTCGGCACCATTGCCAAAAGGAATAATGGTTAACCCTTCGCTTCCAACCGGTATAGTTGCTGCCAAATCATTCATCTCGGCATAGCTAATTCCCTCTGGTGCTATGGTATTTTTTATCCAAGTATTTAAGATGGCAGTGCCATTAATGCAAAGTAGTACCCCTATGCGCTTATGCATTTTGCTATGGTTTACATGGGCAAAACTATTTACGCGGCTCTGTAAATCCGGATAGGCCTCGCCATTAACACCATATACTACCCCCGATGTTCCTGCGGTAGCAGCTATTTCTCCAGGATTAAGTACATTTAGGGATAGGGCATTATTGGGTTGGTCGCCGGCACGGTAGGTAATTGGAGTCCCTTCGCTAAGGCCAAGTTCGGCAGCTGCTTCTGCAGTCACTCGTCCCTGAGGGCCAAAGGTTGGCACTATTTCAGGAATAATTTCGGTGTCGAAACCAAAATAGTCGTAGAGTAATTTTGCAGGTTTCTCATCTACGAAATCCCAACCAATACCCTCCGATAGCCCCGAAGCTGTAGTGCAAGCTTTACCTGTAAGGCGTAAAGCTATATAGTCACCCGGCAGCATATAATATTGCATGCTCTTGAAATTCTCTGGTTCGTGCTTTTTAACCCATGCCAACTTTGATAGAGTAAAGTTACCTGGCGAATTAAGCATATGTGTTAAGCAATATTCTTTGCCAATTCGTTCAATGGCTGCTTCGCCATAAGGTACAGCACGACTATCGCACCATATAATGCTATTGCGAATTGCTTTTAAATCTTTATCGACCATAACCAGACCGTGCATTTGGTAGGAGATACCAATGGCTTTGATCTCATTACTATTGATACCACTTTTTGCTAATACTGAATGGGTAGCCTCTTTGAGGTTCTCCCACC
This sequence comes from uncultured bacterium, assembly GCA_947074225.1. GTDB lineage: Bacteria > Bacteroidota > Bacteroidia > Bacteroidales > Paludibacteraceae > CAMTOX01. The sequence continues at coordinate 2,680 of CAMTOX010000187.1, read as the reverse complement.
ATAGCTCAGGGTTTTGTTCTGCCCAACCACTCTTTAAAGAGATAATTTCCATCTCCTTTTTGGGGAAGAAGTCGGTAGCTAAACATTCACCATTTTCGGCATGTACAATACTTGCTTTTACAGATGAACTTCCTAAATCGTAACCTAATAAATACATATCTTTATGTTTATGTTCTTAAATACTGAATAAAGGCAATTACAAATTCTAAATCTCTTTCTTTTTAAATTTGAATAATCGTGCTGCTCGGTGCGATACTCCTTCCTCAAACTCTTCGGTCTCCTCCAGACAATCCATCTGTTTAATCTTCTTTTGGAAGTTACGAACATCCGACTTTACGCCGTAGATAACATCGTAAAGTTTACGCAACTGTGTAATGGTAAACTTGCGAGGCAGTAGTTGAAAGAGAAGGTGAGGCTCTACAGTTGAGCAGTGACGTATATGTTCAAGACCGCTGATTACTATGTCTTTATGGTCGAAAGCTAAGCTTAGACTATCTATATCGTTAATGTCGTACCAATTGGCACTCTCATCTGTGTTATTATGGGTGAGTTTCCTGTTTATTCGCATTAAAGCCATGTAGCCTACAGTCACTATACGATCTACTTTTACATGAGTGGTTAATTCTAACCACATTAGATCGCGTGGGTTAGAGGTTCGCTGTGGATTTCCAAAGGTATGAAACTGACTTAGGAAAACATTTTTCATGCCACTAATATCATTTAATACGCGTGCGGCAGCAGCATCAAGACTCTCTTTTTCGTATATCATGCTACCGGGCAGTTTCTTATCATTGATCTGATCTGTTGGATGATCTAAATGACGCTCTATTAATAAAACTTTTAACTGTTCGCCATCAAAGCCAAATACTACACAGTCCACCGATAGGTGGGGGTTATAGATGAGATTCATTATTTAATTCTAATTGTTCCTTGCAAATTTATCAATTTAATATCGGAAAAATATAATCTAAATCATGTATTATAAAACATATTATCAGTATTTTATATTGTGTAAAATATACAATAAGGCTACTATGCTTATTGTTTGAAATACAGTATCTTGTTACTTTGAATAGATATCTATATACATAATAATAGATATTTATAATAGATGTTTATAATCCTTTTTTTGTAAAAATTGAATAATATCTTTTATTTTGAAAAGTGAGAAAATGATAATAATAGGTCGGAAATAAAAAAAATATGGCACAACAATTTAAATTGTCGTGCCATATTTATAGAATAGTATAATGTTATGACCTCTTTGAAAATCTATAAAGATTAATGAGGCTCTTCATGTTATAAAATAGTAGAATTACTGCTTAATGGGTTAAACGTATAACTCTTATTCTATAAGTATAAACATTTATTCATGATAGCTTCATGATAGCTATTGAGTATTATAGTTCTGATGTTCCATCAACATAGATCTGTCCGGTTTCGTACTTCACTACTTTCACATGTTTGCCTTTGGCAATAAATCCATTCTCTGCTACTGCATCGTAGAGTGTATCTTCTATTTGTACTTTACCAGAAGGTCGCATATCTGTTGCTGTAACACCGGTTTTGCCCACCAAACTCAATTGTTCGGTTGGAACACCTATGTAACCCTCATTAGTTTCTTGAACTTTTTGTAGGGCTAAACGTTTGAATATGCCCTTTGAACCTATCTTATGCGATAGGTATATAATGCCGGCCGTGGCCAATATCATTCCCATAACTACAGTAAATATAGCTTCACTAATTTTGTCTAATGAAACTCCGTTAAAATCAAAACGCACATTATCTATAAGGCTCATGATAAGTCCGAAGAGGATAAACAAGATGCCCAATATGCCAGCTATACCAAACCCCGGAATGACAAATATTTCCAAGATTATTAAGACTATACCTATTACAAAGATAATGATTTCCCAGTTTTCTGCCAAACCTTCAATATAGAGTGGAGCAAAATATAATGCGGCAGCAACAATGGCTATAACAAGCGGGAAACCTACTCCCGGCGATTGTAACTCAAAGTAGATTCCTCCAATAATTAACATGATAAGTATGCTCTGTAAGAACGTACTTGTCAATATCCCTAAAATATTATCCATTAGTGTGGGTTTATAAACCACAATTTCATAATTAGGTTCTTCAAATCCCTCTAACAGCAATAGCTCCGGAATATTATCTACCTCACCATCACAGTAGTTCCATTGAATGGCCTCTTGGGTGGTAAGGGTTAATGTTTTTGTAGAGTCTATTAAGCCGGGTACAATAGTGCGTACATCTACCATTGCTTCGGCAATGAGTGGGTCGCGTTTCCAATTGCCCAGTGAATCTACTCCTTGAGCCTCGGCAGTAGAACGCATAGTAGAACGCATGTAGCTTTGATATTTATCGGGCATCTCCTGTCCCGAACCGCCATCAACAACCGTGGCAGCACCTATATTGCCTCCTTTACGCATATAAATCTTATCGCAAGCAATAGAGATTAACGCGCCTGCCGATGCCGCATTATTATCAATAAATACCACCACAGGAATTTCTGAATTCAATATTTTAGTACGAATACTATCGGCATATTTTACTTCGCCACCATTGGTGTTTAAATGAATTAAAATTAAATCGGCTTTGTCTCTATTTGCCAGATCGGAAGAGCACACGTCTGAACTCCAGTCACATTCAGAAACCTCGT
>CAMTOX010000186.1 GCA_947074225.1 uncultured bacterium | reverse complement strand
CATACGGTATTTCTGAATGTGACTGGAGTTCAGACGTGTGCTCTTCCGATCTCCACAGATTCCATCACACATAGTCTCTTTAGTAAAGAGCATATCCATGCTATAGACTACTCCTCAATGCCTTCTCCAGAGCAGATGTTAGCATTGATTCGGTCGCGTCGTTCATGTCGTAGTCTAAATTCTAAGGCCATACCAGAAACAGTTATTGAGCATTTAATTAGTGCCGGTAAATATGCACCCACTGCCACCAATAGCAGAAGAGTGGAATTTACAGTCATTGCCAATAGCGACGAGATAGCATCGTTAACCGGCATGATAATGTCAAAGTTAGAGAGTGTGAGTAAGAAAGCTAAGAATCCTATTTATCGGGCAACTTTAAAAGCTTTTGTAGGTAACCTCTCTAAATACCTTAGCTTTTTAGATGATTTGCAAGGTGTATATGCCAATGGTAAAGACCCAATATTTTACAAAGCACCCTTGGTAATAATAATTCATACGCCCAACAGCAATAAATGGGGCTCTACCGATGCTAACTTAGCCTATCAAAACATATCGCTCATGGCTCAAAGTTATGGTATTAGCCAAATATATATGGGTATATTCATGAAGATGTTAAAGTTTGGATTGAATAAACCTATTACTCAAAAGTATGGCATTCAGGGAAATATACAAGCAGTGATGGCATTGGGATACCCTCTGATTCAATATCGTAACTATACCGATAGAGAATAGCAAAGAGAGAAATGGAAAAGAGTAAACAAACTAGAGCGGATTGTTGGCGCTTAAAGATGAATTATATTTGAATAATTATATTCTCTATGCCATATAAATTTACTTTAAACTCAAGCTGAAGCAAACTCTTTTCTCATTATATTTAAGCATGATATTAGAGAAGATAGCATAACATTTGTATGTGATATTAAATCAAGGAAAGCATAAATTTAATTACAAAGTAAAGAGAGTTAGGTATGTTAACACATTTATCGTCAGAACGTTTCATACATCTAATAGCCGACTACAGAGGAACAGAGAAGTATGAATTTAAATGTCAAGGTCCTACATTAATATTGTTTCGCAATAAAGAACATATTTATGAGAAGGGTTTTAGAGATGTTTATGAAGATTTAGAGTCAAAGTTGGCACCTTTGCGCACCTTTGAGGTATTGAACAATATGGATCCAGATATAGCTCGTGCCTATAATTTACAGGAGCTTCCGGCTACCTTATTTATAAATGGTCAGGGAAAATATTCCATTCTCTATGGCTTTATCAGCAAAGAGGTAGTAGAGAAAGAGGTATTAAACATACAATCAAAAGCTTAATATTATGAGAGAGAAAGAGTTGGTATCGGATAAATTAGATACCGAAGAGCGTCGTGAGTTAGATAATTCAGAGTTTGGTTTACCCGATGAACGTGCCTACCCAATGCCCGATGCAGCGCATGTACGAGCTGCCGAAGCCTATTTTAGGTTTTGCCCTGAAGAGAAGAAACAGGAGTTGGCAAGAGCTATTCTGCGCAAGGCTCAAGAGTTTGGTGTAAACGTGAAGAGTGCTACCATACATGAGTATGCCGGAGAATAGCATTACATAATACTACCTTTAAACAATTACAGACCTTTGATTGACTATTTAGAGGTCTGTAATTGTTGCATTGCCGGACTAATTATCTATACTTTGCATATAGTAGTACAACCTATAGATGAAATGAGAATTACATTGATCTAAAAACATACTAAAGTAATAAAACTGATAAAAATAGATAATGATATAAACAAAGTCGTATAATATGCTATTTTGAAAGCAAAAAGAGAAGCTATAAATGTGTTATATTTCGGTAAATTTGAGTACTTTTGCATATCAAATAACATTATATTAATTGCGATGAAAGTGATGAAGTTTGGCGGTACTTCAGTAGGTACTGCAGTGCGTATAAAGAGTGTCGGAGAATTAGTCTGCGATGGAGAGCGTAACTTTGTGGTACTATCGGCCATGTCGGGTACTACAAATAAACTGATAGAGATATCGGGATATTTATATAAACAGAACAATACTGGTTCTTTAGAAATCTTGAACCAATTAGAGAATAGCTATTTGCGTGTTATTTCAGAGCTACTTAATAGCGAAGAGTATAAGCAAAAAGCTACCGCATATATCAAAGAACGCTTTGACTTTATGCGCAGCTATGGTAATAAAGTCTTTACGCTTGCCGACGAGAAGGTGATATTGGCACAAGGAGAGTTAATCTCTACTCACCTATTCTACTATCATTTATGTGAGTTAGGTGTGAAGTGTCGGTTACTTTCGGCATTAGATTTTGTGAAAACAGATCGTTATGGCGACCCAGACTATCCTTATATTACCGAAGCGCTAACTCGCATTATGGCAGAGAATAACGATGTATCGCTATGGATTACCCAAGGCTTTATTTGTTTAAACTGCTATAATGAGATAGACAATCTCTTACGCGGTGGTAGCGATTATACCGCCTCTATAATAGGTTCTGTACTGAAAGTTGATGAGATTCAAATTTGGACAGATATAGATGGTATGCATAACAACGACCCACGTTATGTAGATGGAACACGTCCGGTGCCACAGCTACACTTTGACGAAGCTGCTGAGCTGGCCTATTTTGGTGCAAAGATATTACACCCTACTTGTGTATTGCCTGCAAAATTGAACAATATTCCTGTGCGGTTACTCAACACTATGGACCCTGCAGCAAGGGGTACATTGATTTCTAACTATATGGAAGTGGGTAAGATTCAGGCTGTATCGGCAAAAGATCAGGTAACCGCTATTAAGGTTAAATCGAGCCGTAAATTAAATTCACATGGATTCTTGCGTAAAGTCTTTGAAATATTTGAACTTTACCAAACTCCTATAGATATAATCACAACTTCGGAAGTTGGAGTGAGTGTAACTATCGAGAATCGCAAACATTTAGAAGAGATTGTAGACGACTTGAAGAAGTTGGGTACAGTAACTATTGATGATGATTTGGTGATTATATGCGTGGTTGGCGATATGGCAAGCGACAACATTGGTTTTCAGCCAAAGGTTGTAAATGCTCTAAAGTCTGTTCCATTGCGCATGATCTCTTACGGAGGTAGTAATTATAACGTATCGTTTGTGATACGTGCCGAAGATAAACAACGCTCCTTAGAGCTGTTGAGCCAAGAGTTGTTCTAATTAATTAAGTTTAAAAGAGAGACTCAACCAAAGCAATTGCAAAATCAAAATCTATTTTCATTTAAAATGCATCTAATTCTTTCACTTTTTAACCATATATGGGTAGCAGTATGTTGCGGAATATTTATCGTAGTATTCTTAATACAACTATACTATTATTTACGCTATTATAGAGTCGTTTTAAGACGTAAACGCTTAGAACGTAAGGGAAAGATAAATTTTAGTGTCGAAAGACCTGGCGTATCTGTTATTATTTGCGCACATAATGAAGCAGAGAATTTACAACATTTCCTACCTCTGTTTTTAGAACAGAACTATAGAAACTATGAAGTTATTGTTGTTAACGATGGTTCTTGGGACGATAGTGAAGAGATATTGAAACATTATGCCGAACTCTATCCTCACCTTTATTATACCAATATACCAAAGTCGACACGTATTATAAGCCACAAGAAACTAGCTATCACAATGGGAGTTAAAGCTGCCAAAAATGATATTTTACTATTTTCTGATGCCGATTGCCGTCCGCTCTCTCCATTTTGGATAGAGCAAATGGTACGAAATTTCACCAATAACACAGAGTTTGTAATCGGTTATGGAGGCTATTATGCAAACAAATCACTGCTAAGCAGAATGATTTGTTATGACACCCAAACCATAGCAATGCAATATTTAGCGTTTGCCTCTGCAGGTTCTCCATATATGGCTGTTGGTCGTAATATGGCTTATCGCAAAGAGACATTCTACCGTTTGAAAGGGTTTGCCGGTTTCTTACATCTACCATCGGGCGATGACGACCTTTTAATTAATGCAGCAGGAAATAGAGAAAACACTCGTATAGAGACCAATATAGACTCTATTACTATGTCTTTACCAAAGCTAAGCTTTAGAGATTGGATAAAACAAAAACGTCGTCACCTCTCTACTTCATCGGTATATACCGAAAAGAGTAAGATGAAACTTATGGGAGAACCATTAAGTCGTGCTCTCTTTTATGGTGGATTCGTAGTGATGCTTACTCAAGGAGAGCTCTATTTAACACTCTTTGCTTGTCTACTGTTTCTGATACGATGGATTATACAAATATCTGTGTATAATTGTACTGCTTCTTATTGGAAAGAGCGCAAAACAGGAATATTATTGATTATTTGGGATCTATTTTTGCCTCTAATAAACCTTTATTTATTAAGTTTAGACAAAATATTTTATAGAGGAAGAAGAGACAAATGGTAGTCACTAATAACTGTATTACAACACATTAGCCACTCACAAACAATCCCACATTGCTATATACTTTAAATGAGGTTTTGCATATTTGGAATATTTAATGAAAAATTATTATATTTGTTCGCTTTTTTGAATCATATTACGTTTAGATAAGCGTATTACAAACCCATAAATCAGATAAAATGGAGACACAAGAAAATCTACAACCGGAA
>CAMTOX010000185.1 GCA_947074225.1 uncultured bacterium | reverse complement strand
AAAAACGAAAAGGTAATCAAGGAAAGCAAAGACCTGTACAGCTTCAATACTCCAACAAGCAGCAAGAGTGGCTGTGAAAACAATGCAATGTTATATAAGAATGGCGAACAAATAAAAATGCCTAAAGAGGTGGACCGCATAGAAGTGCTAAAAATTAGAGATAATAATTGGTATGCACTCTGTAAAATTGTTGGAGAAGAATATAAAGAGATTCTCAAGAATGGAAAATCCATTTGGAAAAGCAACGGCGAGATAATACCCTATAATTTTGAAATTGGTGGTTAATACCAATCGTAAAAAGAAAGACAATGATAACCCTACAAAAAAAAGAGTGCAAATAATGCATTCTTTTTTGTTTTTTATTGAGCAAGAATGAACCATTAACATTGGCTTTAAAACAGACATAGAGAATGGTAATATAAAACTTGTTGAGTAATTGCATCTATATTTACTCCATAAGGGTCAATGTATCATCTAAACTTTATAAGAAGTTTTCATTATCTAATATTCAAAAAGGTCCAATAAAACCATTATCTTTCCGTTTACAATAGGTAAGAGGTCTACTTTTGGGAGTTATATCCATTTTTATTACCTTTGTTAGTCATACTCACTATTATACCTCTGTAAACGAAAAGGGAATCAGATGCTAAATAAAACTCAAACATATCGGACACTCTGCACACTTTTGTGCTGTTCAATTTTGCTATTATCTACAGGTTGCTCAACCAAGAAGAATACTGGCGCCACACGTTCATTTCATCAATTTACCACACGCTACAATGTTGCTTTCAATGCTAATAGTAGTTTTCAGAATGGTAAAAAGGCTATTGAGAAGGCCCAGATAGACGATTATACACGTATATTGCCCATGTTTCCCATTAGCAATCACGACAACCTCACCATAGCCACTTCCGATATGGATCGTACCATTGAGAAGTGCCGTAAAGCCATTAAGAACCATTCTATTACGCGTAAACCAAAGCGCGACATGAAGCAGTGGCGTAAGCCAAAATATCAACAATTTTACAATCAAGATGAGTTTGTGCCGGGCGTTTGCGAGGCATGGATAACATTAGGCAAAGCGGAGTTTCATAAAGGTGACTTTATAGGAGCCGTAGGTACCTTCTCTTATATTATTAAACACTATCCAAACCACCCGGAAACAGTTACTGAAGCACGCCTGTGGCTCACCAGAGCTTATGCCGAGATGGAATGGTTCTACGAGGCTGAACAAGCTTTCGAGAAGGTGAATGAAAATAGTGTAACACGTAAGCTAACACTTCTTTATGCAGAGACTAAAGCCTATCTATTCTTAAATACCGAAAAGGAATTTGCATCAATACCTTTCCTAAAACTCGCTGCCGAACGCACCAACGACCGTTATCAACGTACACGCTATAACTACATTTTAGCTCAACTCTATGCCTTGCAAGGCAAAAAAGCCGATGCTATAGAACGGTATGGCATGGTATTAAAATCTTCGCCACCCTACCTCATGCAGTTTAATGCCGAACTACAACGCTACCAACTGCAGGCAGGAGGAAATGCCAAAGCCATTAAGGGGATGGAGAAGATGCTCAAAAATGTAAATAACAAAGAGTATCTCGACCAAATTTACTACGCCATAGGCAATAGCTATTTGGAACGTAAGGATACTACCCGTGCACTAAAAGCCTATGCCCAAGGAGCTGAGAAGAGCACTCGCAATGGTATAGATAAAGCAGTGCTACTCATTACCATGGGCGATTTATACTACGAACAGAAAGATTACCTTCATGCCTACCCCTGCTTTCAGGAGGCCACCTTGTTACTGAGCAATAACCATGACGACTACACCCGAGTAAGTATCTTAGGAGAACATTTAGGTGAACTCTCCGGATATGCTGAAACGGTAGCTCTGCAAGATAGTTTACAACATTTAGCAACACTATCGCCCGAGGAGCAACGCAAGATAGTAGATAAAATTATTGAACGCGTTATTGAAGAGGAGAAGGCAGCAGCCAAGAAAGCTGAGGATGATATGTATGCACAGATGGCAACCTCACAACCTATGACGACCGATAGCCGTACAGGAGCACCTATGGGGAATGCCGGAGGGATGTTGGGAGGAGCTACCGGAAATTGGTATTTCTATAACACCGGATTGTTAACAAGTGGCAAAAGTCAGTTTACACAAAGATGGGGCAGCCGAAAACTGGAAGATAACTGGCGACGCTTAAACAAATCGGGGATGAGTGGTAGCTTAGAAGATAGCGAAGAAAAAGGAGATGAACTAGCAGATAATGACTCCGGTAAATCGACTGGTGAAGGAGGTAAAGAGGCAGAGGAAGGAACCAATGGAACCAGCGACCTTAAGAGCCCTGAATATTATTTAGCGCAAATACCTAAGAGCGAGGAGCAGATAGAGCAATCGAATCAAGCTATTGCATCGGCACTCTATGGCATGGGCGAGGTATATGCCAACAAGCTAAACGACTACCCTTCGGCCACAGGAACCTTTGGCGATTTCCAAGGACGATTCCCTAACGACCAGCGTAAACTTGATAGCTACTACTACTGCTATCAACTCTACGGACGTCAGGAGAAAGCCGCAGAACAAGAACGTTACAGACAAATGATATTGACAGAGTTCCCAGAATCTAACTACGCTATTATGCTTTCACAACCGGACTATGCCGAACGTGTGGCACGTATGTTTGTTATGCAAGACTCTATTTATTTAGCCACTTACGACGCCTATAGCCGCAGCGAATTTAGCACCGTATTGGCAAACTATAACATAATGCAACGCGACTATTCTATGTCGCCTTTAATGCCTAAATTTGCTTTCTTAAGCGCTATGAGTTTAGGCAAGAGCGGCTCAGAGTCTGAGTTCTATAGTGCATTAGAAAACATTGTAGAGAAATACCCCAATAGCGATGTTACACCAATGTCGAAAGATATTATAGCACTGATGAAACAAGGTCGAGAGGCACAGCAAGGAAGTGGCCTTGGCGACCTCATTGCAAAACGTGCAGAGGTGGATGCGCTAGAGGTGGTGGACGAAACACCAAAAGGAAACTTTGTTAACGACAATAGCCTAAAACATCTCTTCCTACTATTGCCTAAAGAGGAAGATAGCAATGTGCTAAACAAACTTCTTTACGACTTGGCAGCCTATAACTTCACGAAGTTTATGGTGAAGGAGTTCGACTTGGAAGTGGGTAAAAAAGATGGACGCAACTATGTGGCGGTAACAGGATTTGAGAACTTGGAAGAGGCATTGTGGTATGAACGTATGCTACTTGCCGAACCTCTGTTCCAAGGTCGTGTAACACTAAATGTGTGCGACAGAGTAGTGATATCGGACGAGAATTTAAAACAGATTGGCAACCTACCTTGGAGCGATTATAAGGAGTTCCAAGAGAAGGAGGCAAAAAAGAATAGCAAGAAATAAGGAGATAGTGTCATGAATACAATATTATGGGTAGACGACGAGATAGATTTACTAAAGCCTTACACCCTCTTCCTGGCCGATAAGGGATATGCAGTGATTACTGCAACCAATGGTCAAGATGCCATAGATTTGTGTAAAGAGCAGAGTTTCGACATTGTGTTTTTAGATGAGAACATGCCAGGACTAAGTGGTTTAGAGACGCTTGCCGAAATTAAAAAGATAAACCCCTCACTTCCTATTGTGATGATAACAAAGAGCGAAGAGGAGAACATTATGGATATGGCCATAGGTCATAAAATGGCCGACTACCTCATTAAACCGGTAAACCCGAGCCAAATCTTGATGACGTTGAAAAAACATATTCATAAGCGCGATATCATTACCGAACAGACTACCACCGGCTACCGCTCAGAGTTTGCACAAATAGGAATGCAGATATCGGAATCTATGGATTTGGAACAATGGAAAGAGCTCTACCGTAAACTTGTTTATTGGGACCTGAAGTTGGACGAGACAGAGAATGCTATGCACGAACTGTTGCATTCGCAGATTTTAGAGGCCAACAACGTCTTCATGAAATATATTCGGAAAAACTACCAAGGATGGTTTGACAAACCCGATAGCCGACCTTTAATGAGCCCCGACATTATCTCAAAACGTATCTTCCCACTCATAGATAAAGGCGAGAAGGTCTTTATGATTGTGATAGATAACTTCCGTTACGACCAATGGAAACTGATTCAAGAACTCTTGGGCGAATATTATAACTTCGACAGTGAAGAGCTCTATATGAGCATTCTACCCACAGCAACACAATATGCGCGTAATGCAATCTTTTCGGGACTTATGCCACTACAGATTCAGAAAATGTTCCCCAATTTATGGGTGGAGGAAGATGAAGATGAGGGTAAGAACATGCATGAGGAACAACTTATAGAGACACAGCTAGAACGTTTCCGCCGCCGCATACCTTTTCACTACTCAAAGATTGTAAATACCCAACAGGGCGATAAACTTATTGAGCAGTTAAATAGCATTAAAGAAAACTCTTTTAATGTGTGTGTGCTCAATTTTGTGGATATGCTATCGCATACACGCACCGAATCCAAGATGATGCGTGAACTAGCAAATAGTGAATCGGCCTATCGTTCACTAACTTTATCATGGTTTAAACACTCTTCGGCACTATCCTTGTTTCGTGAATTAGCAAAACGTGG
>CAMTOX010000184.1 GCA_947074225.1 uncultured bacterium | reverse complement strand
CGTTATAAAGCAACTATTAGAACTATTTCAGGAGTGTACAGCGCAGGAACTAAAAACGATGCAGACTTCCAACGTGCTTGTCAATTGACTGCCGAGTTTGCAAAAAAAGAGGGTCGTCAACCTCGTATCATGATTGCAAAAATGGGTCAAGATGGTCACGACCGTGGTGCGAAAGTAGTAGCAACAGGTTATGCCGACTGTGGTTTCGACGTAGATATGGGACCTTTGTTCCAAACTCCAGCCGAAGCTGCTAAGCAAGCAGTAGAAAACGACGTTCACGTAATGGGCGTATCTTCTCTTGCGGCAGGTCACAAAACTTTGGTACCACAAGTAATTGAAGAGCTTAAGAAATTAGGCCGCGAAGATATCATTGTTATTGCAGGTGGTGTAATCCCTGCACAAGACTATGATTATTTGTACAAAGCTGGTGTAGCAGCAATCTTTGGCCCTGGCTCGCCAGTAGCTAAAGCAGCTTGCACTATCATGGATATCTTATTGGAAGATGAGAAGTAATAGTCTCACAACATAGATAAAACAAAAAAGAGTCCCCATCCGAGAATTTCGGGTGGGGACTCTTTTTTATAACCATACAATAAGGGAGTAGCACTACACTCTCCTACTCTTGGGCATGGATGGTGATGATATCCTCCAGTTGAGTGGTATAACGTGGCGAGAGGGTAGCCTGTTTCATCTTCCATACGGCACCACAATCTTGTACGGCCAAACGTATTTTCTGTTGTCCAAAATTGCCATTAATAGAGTCCATAGCACGCATTAACGAGATATGTCGTGGGTCGGCAGTAGTGAAGAGCTGCAACTGTCGGGCATTGTCCTCTTCAAACTGCATCAAGGTTACTCCAGCTTTGCTGTAACGATAACCGGGTTTAAAAATCTTTTGCAATGCTGCTATGGCATGTTGCACCAATACAATGGTAGAGTTGGTACTCTCTGGCAAGATGGCCACCATTTGGTTATTATATTGAGTAGACTCGTCGCCAAAGCGGTTGGTACGTATAAAAACATAGATGCTTCGGCAGGAGTGATGCTGTGCACGTAGCTTCTCCATTGCCATGACCGTGAAGGTCGACACACGTTCGCGCAACTCCTCAAAAGTGGTATAGGGGTGTTCAAAGGTTCGTGTTACCGAGATACTCTGCCTAATGGAATTATCCTCTAATAACACTGCCGGTATACCAAGCAGCTCCATCTTCAGGCGTAAACCGGTTACCGAGAGCTGTTTTTTCACAAAAGCATCTTCCTTCTGCGTGAGGTCGTAAGCCGTTTTGAGTCCGTAATGCTGCAAACGAGGCAGGCTGCGACGTCCAATTCCCCACACATCTTCCAACTTAAGCCAACGCACGGCTTTAAGTCGCATCTCCTCACTATCTATTACATGCACTCCCGCTCTTTGCTCTTTAAACTTCTTGGCGATATGATTTGCTGCCTTTGCCAATGTTTTTGTAGGGGCTATACCCACACATACAGGCATTCCGGTCCACTGTAATATTTGCTTTCTAATGCGCTGCCCTATCTCCTGATAATTCACAGAGTGGTTATCGGGGAACTTCAAGAAGGCTTCGTCAATGCTATATATTTCAATATCGGGGGTGTACGATGCCAGAATCTGCATTACCCGATTGCTGATATCGCCATAGAGAGGGAAGTTTGCCGAGAATACCGACACCTGCTTCTCTTTGAAAAGCTCCTGATATTGAAAGGCAGGCGCTCCCATAGGAATTCCTAATGCTTTGGCCTCATTACTACGCGCAATAACGCACCCATCGTTATTGGAGAGCACCACAATGGGCTTCCCCTCCAACGCCGGCTGGAACAGACGCTCGCACGAAGCGTAGAAGTTATTGCAATCGACCAGAGCAAACATAGCTTAGAATTTCTTTATCACGTAGGTTACTACTCCCCACAAACGCACATCGCTTTCAGGATTACATTGAATGGGTTTAAACTTAGGGTTTGCCGGAATGAGCCACAGTTCCTCTTGACGCATAGAGATGCGCTTAAGGGTAAACTCACCATCTATATAACACACCACAATGCGTCCGTCTATGGGTGGTAGACTTTTATCTATCACCAATAGGTCGCCATCGTCAATGCCGGCATCGCGCATAGATTCGCCCTTAACACGGCCAAAAAAAGTAGCTGCAGGATGCTGAATCAAGGTCTTGTTCAGGTCTATGGAACTATCCATAAAATCGGCAGCAGGCGATGGAAAGCCTGCACTAATACCAGGCAAGACAGGTAGTTCGGCAGCAGTTTCCATCTCGGGCGTTACGAGTTCTAAGGTAACCTCCGAAGGCTTTTTATTGTCTTTCATAATTATTTCCTATACAACAATTTAGAGGCTCTCCAACAATGCTATGAGAGCATGAACAAAGATACAAGATAAATCTCTGAACTTTTACTATTTACTATAAGGTAATTTTAAAAGATGAACTTTAGGGAGAGAACAGTGCATATGGCATAGAGTTATTTCAATGGTTTATGTTCCAACTATTAATTACCAATAGCGATGGTTACCTTGTCTGCAAACCAACGGATAGCAGTTCATAATAATAGGGAGATAGTCATTTAAAGAGTGTTATAACCAAAAGTTCTATACACCATATCAAAAAGAGATATGTTTTAACAACCCACCACATTCATGGGTCATTAAAACACACCTCCATTTACACATTATATTTATCTACGTTAGAATAGTGCTTAGGTGAGAGATTAACACTTACCTATTATTATCAATAATACATATTGTAAAATTCCGTCCACACTTCATAGCTTTCATGGTAATTTCTGAAATAGATATCTACCATGTCATCTTTCACTACCGCCTGCGTATGATCTTGCTCAATTTTCTGGCCGGACACATACACCTCTATATCAATGTTTGCACTTACCGTTGGTGAGGTCATATATCTAAAGTCGTATAATCTACCCTCACTCCACTTTATATACATACCATCTTGAATTTCGTAGGTGAGCGTATTGTAATAAGTTAAATACCTCATACAAGTTCCATTTAAACCGCCTTCAATACGAAACAACCCCATATTGCCATTCTCTTCTAATGTAAAGGTAGCAATGGTATCATAATTAAAAGTACCGTCGTAATATTCAGGAAGATCATCATAATAAATATCTCCCACAGCTTTAAGTTGTTGAGTAGCGTAACTACGATTACCCATTTGCTTTACCCGATAGAAGAGAGTCTGCCTATTCACTAACGAACTAGGTAACGATAAGCTCCAATAGTCATCGGTAAGGGGTTTTCCATGGGTTAATATAGTAACAAAACCATCTATATTTATGGTATCTCTGTCGGGACTGATTCTAATATTATATCTATCAAAGAAGGTATCTTCAATATCGTAACGTTGTTGATCATTGGCGGCATTAAGCCACTTATCGGCCGCCACAACAATCTCCGTTGCTCTATTGGCACAAAAGATTTCATGATGTACATTAGAGGCCAACTGCCACCCTATTATAGTATCGTTGGGTATATTGCCACTTCTCATGGTACATGCCGTAAATAGAACGGCCATTAAAGCGAGTATTAAAATAATCTTTTTCATCTCTTATTTCTCCTTATTATTATTTCCAAAACGATAGCCTATTCCAATGCGCCCCCATCCAGAAGCACTAGCACCAAGTTCGGCATAGCCAAAAAGTTTCTTTCCTGCCATGACTCCAATAGGTGTAAAATCTACCGCTACCCAAGGATCCAGATAATTATTTGTCAACTGGTTATTAAAATCTTTATCGTAGTTATTATTTAAAATCAGACCAACCCCTACAGTCGAGTATAGATTCACATATTTAGAACGGTACCAATCAAAACGTACACGAGGTGTTAATGCAAAGGAGTGTATACCCGATTTCCCGGCATAATTTCGGTCGTAAACATAATACTCATTTTGATAAAGTCCCATATAGGTAAAGTTAGCACCCAAAGAGAACCAACTATTAAATCTATAAAAATAGGAGAGCTCTATGGTTGGGGTAGCTTTTAAATCGCCATTGTAAATAACATCATTCCCTCCCTGGTATGGATGTGAGAACATATATCCGCAAGAGCATTGATAAAGAAAGAGTCCATTATTCAGAATCGTGGGCACCCCTACACCGAGGCGAAACTCATTTGGATTCTCGGTAGCAAAATTTTGTGCCTGCACTCCAAACGAGACACAGAGTAGAGCCACAATGAGAAGATTATTCACAGATTTCATAAACGTAAATGATTAATGATTATTAAATACTATCAATACAAATCTATCACAAGCCTATATTAAAATGGTTCTGTGGTAACCAGTATGTTAAGCACAAGGAACTCATTTAAACCAGCCACAATAAATAGACGGTAAAAACAATTAATACGTTGCATGATATTAAAAAATAAAAATAAAGCATCATGAAAATCATCTACCCAAGAAACAATTAAATAAAGGTGAAAAGTGTGGCAAGATAAATTTTGTAACTTCTATACTGTTATATACTATGGGATGAAGTGCCACCAAAGTCGTTTCAAAGTCGAATCAGATCGGAAGAGCGTCGTGTAGGGAAAGAGTGTCGGCTATAGTGTATCTCACGTTGTCTCGGCTGTTCTTATACAACAAACGATATACCAGAGAGAAGTTGGAGCACGACAACATCAGAACAGTAGTTTTGGACGG
>CAMTOX010000183.1 GCA_947074225.1 uncultured bacterium | reverse complement strand
TCTACAGATCCGTCAACCACCTAGCTTTAACCTATACCCTACACTCTTTCCCGACACTACGCTCTTCCGATCTATATTTACAATAGTTTGTTTAATACCGTTATTTTGGTTAGTAAACCAAAATAAAAAAAGTACAACATCATGAGAAATATTAAAGGGGTAGTAATAACAATAGCTTTTCTAGTAATAGGAGTGGTTTGTCGTAGTCAAACCTTAGAGAAGATCTTTACTATTGATCAGGCCGTTGATCGGGTAATGCAAAATTACCCATCCATAGATCAAGCCGAAGAGGCCATAAAACGAGCCGAATACAATGTACATATGGCACAGGCTGCCTATTATCCGTCCATTAGTGGTAGCGCAGGTTACGAATGGGTATCGCCCAAAGAGAGCATAACCCTTGACCATATGACCTTCTCCATGAATGCGCATAACAACTACAATGCCTCGGTAGCTCTACGACAGCTCATCTATGGATTTGGGCAATATAAACCACGCGTAGATGCTGCAAAAGCCAAACAACATATAGCACAATACCAGAAAGAGCAGGTGTACCAATCATTATCTATGAACACAATCTCTATTTACTATAACATCTGCTTTATGCGTCAGGCATTGGTTATTAAAAATGAGGAGTTAAAAGATCATGACGAGATGTTACGTCAAATGGAGTTGCTCACCCTTTCGGGATCGAACACAAACTTTGATTTACTGAACACAAAAGTGTCTAGGCACGTGGTAGTATCTCATATGACAGGTCTTGAGGCATCGCTCAACTCATTACAGGTACAACTTTCAGAATTGGTAGATAGTACCATAACAACAGCTATATTGTTGGATAATAAATTTGAATATCAGAAAAACATTCCGCCATTAGAGGAGCTCTTACAGATGGCCTACACCTACAGAAGGGAGATGATTATTGCCGACAAGGAGATTGAGATAGCCCAGTATGAGATTAAAAGCGCTAAAAGAGCTTATAATCCTACATTAGAGTTGGCGGCAAATGCAGGAGGTAAAAATGGCTATTTAATGGACTTAGATCGGATGCGTTTCTTTTATAATGCAGGAGTAACACTTTCAATTCCAATTTTCGACGGAAACAGGCGTCATCAATCTCTAAACATTGCAAAGTCCGGGCACAATAGCGCTATATATCAGAGAGAACTTATTGTAAAAGAGATTACTAACGATGTAAGTGGAGTATACTATAATCTTATCTCCGACATGGATAAGGCGGAGCAGTTTGCTATGCAAGTGATATTGGCAGAAGAGGCTTATAAACAAGCGGTGATAAATTATAGAGCAGGAAGTATAACGAATTTGGAGTTACTTACAAGTTCTACAAACTTATCGAATAGTAAATTGTTATTGCTACAAGCAAAAATTGGATGCATAGTCGACCTATACAAGCTAAGCGTAAGCATAGGTAAACCTATTTGGAAAGATACAGAGTCTATTGTTGAACCAAACAGCCTAGAGACCACAAACAACTAGGCAGATACTTAAGTCGCAAATAATAGATTGAAAAAAAAGAGTTCTAATAACTGAACTAAGAATAATATAATCTGAATAATATATTAGATTATCTCATTCCCGATTCAGTTATTAGAGCTCAATCTTTATATGTAGTGTAAGAGTAAAACTATCTGTTTACTTCACTTTCTCCATTAATTCTTGTAAAGAGACTAACTCTTGAGTTCCGGAGTTCATATCTTTAAGCATTACTTTATTTGCCTCCATTTCAGTATCGCCCACTATAGCGACATAAGGAATGGCATTGCTATTGGCATAGTTCATCTGTTTTTTCATTTTAGCTGCTTCAGGGTAAATCTCGGCCGAGATACCCGCTTCACGAACCTGTTTAAGCAGAGGTAATGCATAACGTATTCCTTTAGAATCGAAAGCAATGAAAATAAGTTTTGTGCCCGATATTTGCTCTTTAGGGAATAGGTCTAACATGGTTAATACATCGTATATTCTGTCTGCTCCAAAAGAGAATCCCACCCCCGAGACTCCAGGTAATCCGAAAATACCGGTAAGGTTATCGTACCGACCTCCACCAGAGATACTACCCATTTCAACACCAATAGCTTTCACCTCTAAAATAGCTCCGGTATAATAGTTGAGTCCACGAGCAAGGGTAAGGTCAATCTCTAATGTTGAGGAGATAGGCATTAGTTGAAGATAGTCTAACACCTCTTCCAACTCTGCTACTCCTTTTAATCCTACCTGCGAGGTGCGTAGCACCTCTTTTAGTGTATCAAGTTTCTGTGCATTAGTTCCTTGCAGCAATAAAATAGGTTGTAGAATCTCTATCGCCTCTTGTGTTAACCCTTTATTAATTAGCTCTTCATTTACTTTTTCTAAGCCAATTTTATCGAGTTTATCTATAGCCACAGTAATATCAATAATACGATCGGCAGCTCCAATTAATTCGGCAATACCGGCCAATATTTTGCGGTTGTTTAATTTAATAACCACGGGAATATTAAATTGATTGAAAGCGTCGTCAATCATATTAATGAGTTCAGCTTCATATATTAAAGAGTCGCTTCCCACCACATCGGCATCGCACTGATAGAACTCACGATAGCGTCCTTTCTGAGGACGGTCGGCACGCCATACAGGTTGAATTTGGTAGCGTTTAAATGGGAATGTTAACTCATCGCGATGTTGCACAACAAAACGTGCAAATGGTACGGTTAAGTCGTAGCGCAATCCCTTTTCTGAGATTCTGTTAGTGAGCTTAACACTATTGCGTGAAAAGAGTTCCTCGTCGGTAAGTTTCGCAGCATAGTCGCCCGAGTTTAAGATTTTGAAAAGCAGCTTATCGCCCTCTTCGCCATACTTACCCATAAGAGTAGATAAATTCTCCATGGCAGGAGTTTCAATCTGTTTAAAACCATGACGGTTAAATACTGAACGAATAGTGTCAAATATATAGTTGCGTTTAGCCATTTCTACAGGCGTAAAATCGCGCGTACCTTTAGGAATAGATGGTTTCATAATATATAAAAATCAGATAATTAATAATTCACACAGCGATTTCATACTAACCAAATAGTTCATCAACAATGATTTGAGTTGCTCCGGTATGCTCTTTCACATACGCTCCCGCAATAGCTCCCGATTCATTATCTCTAAACAAGCGATTAATAAGATCTTCTAACTGTCTATATGTATTGATGGAATAGGCACCCGAAATAGCTATTAGGTCCTTAGCTTCCTTAAATTTTTTGTAATTAGGTCCGAAAACCACAGGCATAGACCAAACGGCAGCCTCAAGGATATTATGGATTCCCGATCCAAATCCGCCACCAATGTATGCCACCTGACCATATTGATATAAAGACGACAATATGCCAATGGTATCAACAATAAGGCAATTTGCTTTGGCAGCTTCCTCTGGTGTGGTCTGAGTGTATAGAACATAACTACAGCGCATTTTAGCGCAAATATTCATGATATGTTCTGAATTTACCTCGTGAGGTACTAATATCATTTTGTGCTCCTTATTAGCATTTACAAAACGGACCAGATATTCCTCATCGCGTTGCCATGTACTTCCTGCTACTACCACTGTAGCATCTTTAGCAAAAGCTTGAGCTATGGGTAATGATTTAGCCTGTTTAGCAATATCGGAGACTCTATCGAAACGAGTATCGCCAGTTACTTCAACATTATTAATCTGGTGTGCCTTGAGCAAATCGGCCGAAGCTTGGTCTTGCACAAATAGTTTATTATAGTTCTTAAGAATATTCAAAAAGAAGCCACCATACCATTTAAAGAATGGCTGAGTAGGCCTAAAGATTGCCGAAACAATATAGGTAGGAACTTGACGTTGGTGCAATGCCTTGAGGTAATTTGCCCAAAACTCATATTTAATGAAGATGGCCATCTCTGGATTTACAATATCCAGAAACTTCGATACATTGCTGGGAGTGTCTAAAGGTAAGTAAGATACTACATCTACCATAGGATAATCTTTCCTAACTTCGTAACCTGAAGGCGAGAAGAAAGTGAGAAGAATCTTTTTGTTTGGATGTTTCTCTCTGAGAGCTTCAATGATAGGACGTCCTTGTTCAAACTCTCCTAATGATGCTGCATGGCACCATATGTATTTCTCTTGACTGTCTATTTTAGATTTCAATAGGTTTAACGAAGTCTTTCCTCCTTGATATCGTTTAGACGCTTTACTTGAAAACAAAGCAGCCAAATGTATGAGCGAGCCATAACAACGGATAGCAAAAGTATATATTAAAGAGTTCATAATATTAATGGTATCTATGTAATAGTATAATGAATATACGGTATTAAATATTAAGTGAGTTCTATAGAGTATTTAGATAGGCAATACGATGCCATATTAATAAAACATTATAACGTACAAAATGTAATGGTATTAAACCTTTTATAAAGCATAACAAGAGACACTAATCCATGTAAAGTTAATATTACTTTTACCTATCAATTTTTGCACTAGAAGAACTCCTAGAGTTTACAAAAAAGGCATTCCAAACGAGTTTGAAATGCCTTTCAGTGTGTTTGGCTTCAGATTACTTTCTGATACCCAATTCTTTAATGATAGCACGATAACGTTCGATATCGCGATCCTTTAAATAATCGAGTAAACGACGACGTTTACCTACCAACATTTTAAGAGCGCGCTCTGTGCTATAATCTTTCTTA
>CAMTOX010000182.1 GCA_947074225.1 uncultured bacterium | reverse complement strand
ATTGAAATGTTTCTGTTTCTAGGTGTGAGTATTAAATGTTTGAATTGTAGTGATTTATGCCTATTTTTTTTTGCTTTAAGTATTCGTGTATGGCTCTAAATATCAGTCTATTCGTGAACGAATTTAGTTAATGAATAGATAAGATTTCAAGTGTTAAAATGTTATTCAATCACTTTCAAGTTTATTCTTCTATGTATATAGAATCACTTTTTTTGTGTTCAATGAGAGTTTTGTATTCCTGTTCCTGGTGTTGTGTATGCTTTCTGAGTTATGTTTTTACTTAATAACCTAATATATACCAATTACAACTTAAATAATTGACTATTATGATTGACTTTACTAATACCCAAATCGCTTTTGAGTCTAAGAATGATAGAGACTTACAACGAGCCCGTTTGCTATTTGAAGCAATTCGTTCTCCCTTTATGGTAAAATGTTGTAAAGTAGCTTCTTTAACCGCATTGAAGATTCATTTTCCAGTAGCATGGGCTGTTAAGCCCACAATATATCGACATTTTGTAGGTGGAGAGACTTTGGAAGATTGTACTCAACTCTCTAAAGAGTTAATGAAATATGGTGTCTATTCCATCTTAGATTATTCGGCCGAAGGCGGTAATAAAGATTCAGATATCATGCATACTTTCACAGAAATTCTTCATTCTATAGATTATGCCATGGGTAATCGGAATATTGCCTACGCAGTATTTAAACCTACTGCTTTAACGCATGAGGAGTCGTTGCGTAAATATTCGGAGGGTGAGGAGTTGACTCAAAAAGAGAGTGAAGATATTGAACATTGGAAAGAGTGTTTTGAAGCTTTATGTAAGCGTGCCTTTGATGCCGATGTACGTCTCTTAGTAGATGCTGAAGATGTCTGTTTTCAAGATGCTATAGATAAATTTACCGACGAGATGATGCGTAAATATAATTCAAAACGTGCTATTGTTTTTACCACTTTCCAAATGTACAGACACGATCGTTACGCTTATTTGGAGCGTTTATACAATGATGCCGTTGAAAATAACTATATTGTGGGAATGAAGTTTGTGCGAGGTGCCTATATGGAAGAGGAGCGTTTACGT
Source organism: uncultured bacterium (assembly GCA_947074225.1). GTDB lineage: Bacteria > Bacteroidota > Bacteroidia > Bacteroidales > Paludibacteraceae > CAMTOX01. The sequence goes on along the minus strand of CAMTOX010000182.1, from coordinate 3,642 downwards.
GCTCAAAAAATGGGATATCCAGACCCTATTTGTGCAACCAAAGAGGATACCGATAATAATTATAATGCAGGCTTGCAGTGTGTAATAGAACATATTGATCATTTTGAGTTGTTCTCTGGCTCGCATAATGAAGAGAGTAATCGCTATTTGGCTTCTATTATGAAAGAGCATGGAATTGCAAATGACGATAAACGTGTCTTTTTTGCACAACTCTATGGTATGAGCGATAATATCTCTTATAACCTTGCTAAAGATGGGTATAATGTAGTTAAATATATTCCTTATGCACCTGTAAATAAAGTGTTGCCCTATTTAATACGTAGAGCGGAGGAGAATACTGCTATGGTTGGACAATCTACTCGTGAGTTGAACATGATTCGTTCGGAGATAATGCGAAGAAAGCAGATGAATTAAATGTTAGACGTAACTGAGTTGGAGGTGCTGATTAACATAAGAAGGCCTATGTTTCTATTCTTTACGAACTCTTTGTGTCGAACTTAAGAGGTGTAGAGATAGTTTAATGGTGGCTGTTATATGTTGTAAATGTTATAACTCTATAGATAGGAAGCACTATTATTTTAATGTGATGTCACTATTCTCTTAAAACAATATCCTAATGTTTTTAAAGATCTTAATGAAAGTGTTGAAGGTTGTATACTCCACGGTACTGATATTGATAGTTCTTTTTGGAATATACTATCTTTATGTGAAACACATATCTAATAAAGTGGTTATTAAAAAAGGAGAAGGTTTGGTGGAACAAGTAGAGTTATATCGTAAATTAAATGATAGCATACCTAATACGATTAGTGATATATGGCCAGAATTACAGAGTGAAACGTATGACGGTTTTTATTATGAGAGGGTTGATAGTCAAGATTATATATTTCATTATTCTACCATAGTAGGCGAGGGAGTATCTTACTCTTCCAAGACACAGGAGTGGATTAATCGGTAGTTGAGTGTAGACTACTATTTGTTTTCTTTTGTTGATGCAGTAAAAATAGTTTGGGTCTTATTTCTTGTGTTATCAAGAGATAAGACCCGAACTATTTATAATTGTTGAATGCAATGTAGAATTTCTTCTACACTTAAACGCATTGCCGCCGGTGCAGCTAAGAGATTATTCAGTGGGATGAGTGCATATTTCCCGAAAAGGCTATTTCCTGTTTTATCAAGTAAAGGAGCATATGTGCAGAAGGCCCCTCTACCAGGGTCGACATTCATAATAAGTCCACTTACTCCACTTTTGCATGATAAGGCACGTGCACCAGCAGCCAGTAAAGAGATCTCACCGGTATTCTCGTAAAGTCCATAAGAGTTCATGACGTTGATGGTGCGCACAATATGGTTTGGATTAATAATTTGCTTTCCATTTTTTATACCACCTGCTGCAAGTACCAATGCAGCATTAACAACTTCATGTGGTTTTACCCCAATAGCACAAGCTTTAGTATAAAAGTCGAGTGCCTTCTCTCCTTGTTTCATTGTTTGAAATCGTCCGGTGGCAACTAATCGGTATGCTATAGCGCGGTTGTTGCTGTTTGTTGCCATTTCCGACCTGTAAATTGGCTCTATGACTTCAAGTTCAGGGTTCTCAGTAAGTGTTCTCATGAATGCTAAGAAATTACTGAAGTCGTCAATGGCTCCGGCTGAAGAGATGGCTCCAGCGTTATTGAGTGGATGACCGGGTCGATTTCTATGCGAGTCGGGTTGAAGGATGGGGTCGGCATTGAAATGTTGAGCTGTAGGCTCTATAGACGAGATGGTGTCGGGTTGTAACCCTTGCTCTAAGGCGTAAATATATAGAAATGGCTTAATAACAGATTGAAAACTTATGATGGTATCACTTCCAGAGCCAATGTTAATATGATTGTGATATAAATCGGCAATGGAGATGGCACGTTTAGAACTGTCGACAGTGGCTAATTCTGGAATGTAGGAAGCCAGAGTACCACCAGCGGCAATGCTCTCGGCCCACTTATAGATGGATTCTATTACAGAAGGAGTAATTTGCATCTCTTTAAGTGTTGGAGATGTAATGGTAGTATTTCTAAGAGATAAGATCTCTTTTAAAAGTTCTTTATTAGACATATATTTAGAAGTGCAAAAAAAAGTGTCGACAAAGATATAATGTTAACTGCTTATTTTGCAAACTATTTCTTTTTTTATTCTTCAGTAGCTCCTAAATTTTTTCTTATAAGAATTTAAGGTCGATGCATCTGTTTTTATATGGTCATAATTTTCTTTATTAATGCGAATCTTTTGTATGGAATATATTTGAATAGAAAGTCAATTTTATTTGACGATGCTACTACCGCTCTTTCATTGCTAAAAGCTCTGAATGAGTAGATGCCATGATATTTTCCCATGCCACTATAACCAACACCTCCAAAAGGTAGTTTAGAATTGCCAATGTGCATGAGGCAGTCGTTTATACATGCGCCCCCACTGGTACTCTGTTTGAGCATCTCTTCTCCCTCTCTTTTATCTCCAAAGTAGTAAAAAGCTAGCGGCTTCTCTTGGGTGTTAACGCTTTCTATTACTTCTTGTATCTCTTTGTAGGTAGTAATAGGGATGATAGGTCCAAAGATCTCGGTTGTGATAAGTCCACTGTCTGGTTTAATGTTGCACATGATTGTTGGGGTAATGCTGAGTTTAGAGATATCGGATGTTCCTCCAAATATAACATCCCCATCATTAAAATAACCAACCACTCTGTTAAAAGCATTTTCATTAATCATGTGAGGATAAAATGAAGATTCTGTAGGTTTGTCGCCATAAAATTGAGTGATATATTTCTTCAGTGCTTCAATAAGTATATCTTTAATACTTTCATGTACTAATAGGTGGTCTGGCGATACGCATGTTTGACCAGAATTCATGAATTTTGCCCATACAATACGTCTAGCAGCCAGATCAATATTAGCTTTTTCAGTTACAATACATGGGCTTTTACCTCCTAATTCTAAAACAAGTGGAGTAAGGTATTGGGCAGCTGCTGCCATTACTTCTTTACCAAAATGTGTACTGCCGGTGAAGAAAATCATGTCAAAACGTTGCTGTAGTAGTTCGTGGGTGGCTTGTGTGTCTATGTCTAAAAAACTCACATATTCCGGTTGAAATACTTCTTGAATGATTTGTCCCATCACAGCATTGATGTTGGTGGTTTGATGCGAGGGTTTTAATACCACACAATTTCCTGCCGATATAGCACCTATTAATGGGTCTATGGTAAGTAAAAAAGGATAGTTCCAAGGTGATAGAATTAATGTAACCCCTAATGGTTCAAAAAAAGTATAACTTTTTGAAGGAAACATAAAGAGTGGAGAGCCCTTGCGATGCTTTCTTGACCATTTATTGATATGTTTAATGTGGTATTTAATCTCTGCGAGTACTAAACCAATCTCAGTGATATAAGATTCTTGAGGCGATTTATGCAAATCTTTTTGTAATGCATCGGCTATGTCTTGTTCGTGCTTTTCTATTGCATCATAAATTAGATGCAGGTGTTTTAGTCTATAGGCTACTTGAGATCGGAAGAGCGTCGTGTAGGTAAAGAGTGTCGGCTCTAGTGTAGATTTCTGTGGGCTCGGTGTCACTACCTAGAGGCGAACTGGTATTTGTGTCTACCGTGTTCGG
>CAMTOX010000181.1 GCA_947074225.1 uncultured bacterium | reverse complement strand
TAAGTAACTTTTCATTTATGTTTAATTTTAAATTACTAAAATTAAAATAATATAATTTAAATGGCAAATATTTTGGTGGTGATTAAAAAAGCTATTATATTTGTCGCATAATTCTGAAGCAAATCACAATAAGGATTATTCCGTTGTGAAAACATCTAAAGTGGGACATATTTATATGTCTCCCTTTTTTTTATACCCCTCTATCTTCTGCTTCCCTTTTCATTTCTCCCTTCTCCTTTCCTTCAAACACCACTCATACACCTATCAAAGAGGTACCAAAGTCGATTCCTTAGAATCGAATTTGGTACGACTTTGATTCCTCTTTAGTACGGCTTTGATGGCATTTTGAGTTGTTCTTAGCGTTATGGTTTCGTACTCTTTAGGTACTTTATGGTGGGTTTAACTGTAAAAGTGTGTAAATATATCTGGTACTTTTTTTGCATATAATTGCAATGTTTTACACGAAAATAGATTATTTTTATATGTTACATTTTCTCTTTTTCACCCTCTATATATTGCAACTGCTTTTGCAAAGTAGTAGAACCTAAGGAGAATAGTTCTGTTTTTATTCAGTTCTATCTCTTTTTATTAATCTCTTTTTATTGATAAAATCTATATAGAATTACTTATTAATAATATTTGCTCCATTAATCTATGTGACGATTATATCGTTACCAACTAAACAAAAAAAAGATGAAAACAAGACTTTTATGGGTTGTGCTCTTTTTCTCTGCCATTTGCATGACTTCTTGCGATGTGTTGAAATCAACAGCTTCGTCGGCTAATAACAGTGCTGCATACACTTCTGGAACGAATGCCGGCAAAGCATTGCGTAGCCTTTATACGCAATATAAGGCCGATGGCAAGTTTGAAATGACTAATTTGACCAATATTAGCAATCTACTGCTTTTAACCAATAGCTGGGATGGTATTAAGAGCGCAAAGAAAGATTCTGACTATTACAAGGATTTTTCGAAAGGTATTATTGCCGGTTCAAACGATTTGGTAACCAATAATAATTCTGGTTCGGTAATAGATGCTATTACAACAACGGTAAATGCCATAGATAATTCGGGTTTGACTAATCAGTCTTCTTCTGGTAATAGCGGTAACACCAATACCACCGAGGTTGTAAACACGGTTACTTCGCTCATGACGTTGTTTGGGAAGTAGTGGCTGCAAGGCTCTATTGTCTCTATACTTTATGTGCTGGGTAGATTCATGTTCTCTACTCACCATATGAAAAAAGCCATGCTCCTTGTTGAAGCATGGCTTTTTTTACTCTCCCTTATTGCTACATAAGGTGTGGTATATGTTCACTCTGCGGGCTCTCTTTAAATGTAGAAATCCCTGCTCCGGAGCTTAGCTCTGAGGCAGGGATTTCTATAATCTATAGATATTAACTCTTAAGTGTAATTTTAAAATTGAGCACGTAAGAATTGAATGCTCTGTTCAATGTGTGGGAACATCACCTCGTCTGTTTCAATGAATGGCACCTCTTTGCGGTAGGCTGCTACCAAAGCTTCGATAGGTTTTGACGATTGCAGTGGGCGACGGAACTCAAGTGCTTGTGCTCCATTGAAAAGTTCTATGGCCAATACACGTTCAGTGTTCAAGGCCACGCGCACCAATTTGGTTGCGGCATTGGCACCCATACTAACATGATCTTCTTGTCCTTGGCTGGATTCAATGCTATCGACCGATGCAGGCATACACAATTGTTTGCTTTGGCTTACAATAGAGGCTGCGGTGTATTGAGGTATCATGAAGCCGCTGTTTAAGCCCGGTTTTGCCACTAAGAAGTTTGGCAAACCGCGTTTGCCTCCAATTAATTGAGTAACACGTTGCTGCGAAATACTACCCAATTCGGCTAATGCAATGGCTAGGAAGTCCATAACAAGCGCTAAAGGCTGTCCGTGGAAATTACCGGCCGAGATAATTAAATCGTCCTGAGGAATTACAGTTGGGTTGTCGGTAGCACTGTTAATCTCAACTTCTACTACTGAACGTACATAGGCAATGGTATCTTTAGATGCTCCATGTACTTGTGGCATACAGCGGAAAGAGTATGGGTCTTGTACGTGTGCCTTCTTTTGTGCAATGATTTGACTGCCTTGAAGCAGTGTGCGAATGGTGTCGGCAGTGGCAAGCTGTCCGGCATGAGGGCGTACGGCATGTACGGCATGGGTGAATGGCTCAATACGTCCGTCGAAGCCTTCAAGCGATGTAGCACCAATTTGGTCGGCTGCAAGGCTCAATTGTTCAGCTTTGATACATGACCATACGGCATGTCCCGACATGAATTGAGTGCCATTTAAAAGCGCTAAGCCCTCTTTTGATTGAAGGGTAATAGGTTCCCAGCCCATTCGTGCATTCACCTCGGCAGCATTTACAATAGCACCATTGTCGTAAACCTCGCCTAAACCAAGAAGAGGTAAGCTCATGTGTGCTAAAGGCGAAAGGTCGCCCGAGGCGCCTAATGATCCTTGTGAATAGATAACAGGGAGAATGTTAGCATTGAACATATCGATGAGGCGTTGTACGGTGATTACCTGTACGCCCGAATATCCATAAGAGAGTGATTGGATTTTTAAGAAGATAATCAGCTTAACAATTTCCGGATCTACCTTGTCGCCAGTGCCACAAGCATGGCTCATAACAAGGTTTTTTTGGAGTTGGCTTAGATCTTCACGACCAATGCTGATGTTACATAGTGAACCAAAACCGGTAGTGATACCATAAATAGGCTCTTTTTGAGTCTCCATTTTACAGTCTAAATAGTCGCGACAAGCTTGGATACGCTCTTTGGCTTCATCGCTTAAAACGAGTTGATAGTTCTCGTTCATAATTTCTTTTACTCTATCTATAGATAGATGTGCAGAAGAGATAGCATGTGTTTTCATTCTTTATCTGTGTTTGTTGTATTTGGTATATATGAAATGTAGTATAAAAACAGACTGAGGATTGACTACTCATGGAGCAATCAATCCTCAGGTCTTATTTAACTAACAATGGATGCATTATTTAATGTTTTCAAGTGCTTGAAGAATAACCTCTTCGTCCTTCACAATATTAGGCAGTGTAACAACTAATCCCGGTGTACGTTCCATTTCACGTTTAATGGCAAACATAGCGCCCTCGTTACGTGCCCAGCTACGGCGTGCAATGCCGTTGTTAACGTCCCAAAGAAGCATGTTAGTGAGTCGACGTTCGGCATCGTCCGATCCATCTATCACCATGCCAAAGCCACCATTGATGACTTCGCCCCAGCCTACACCGCCTCCGTTGTGAATGCTTACCCAAGTAGCACCACGGAAAGAGTCGCCAATGACATTATGAATTGCCATGTCGGCAGTGAACGATGAACCGTCGTAAATGTTTGAAGTCTCACGGTAAGGAGAGTCAGTACCCGAAACGTCGTGGTGATCGCGTCCAAGAACCACAGGTGCCGATAGTTCGCCACTGGCAATAGCATCGTTAAATGCTTTAGCAATCTTCATACGTCCTTCAGAGTCGGCATAAAGAATACGAGCCTGAGAACCTACCACTAATTTATTTTGTTGCGCCTCTTTAATCCAGTGGATATTGTCGTCAAGTTGTCCTTGAATATCGGCAGGTGCTGTTTTGCGAATCTCTTCCAATACTTCGGTAGCAATGCGGTCGGTTGTGGCAAGGTCTTTAGGGTCGCACGATGTACATACCCAACGGAAAGGGCCAAAACCATAGTCGAAGAACATTGGTCCCATGATATCTTGAACATACGATGGGTAACGGAAAGTACCCTCATCGTTCATCACATCGGCACCGGCGCGTGAAGATTCTAATAAGAAGGCATTGCCATAGTCAAAGAAGTACATGCCATGCTCAGCCAGCGCATTGACCGCTGCCACATGGCGACGTAATGTTGCTTGAACAGCCGCTTTGAATTTCTCTGGCTCTTCGGCCATCATAATTTTAGACTCTTCATAACTATATCCAACCGGATAGTAGCCACCAGCCCAAGGGTTGTGAAGTGAAGTTTGGTCGGAACCTAGGTTCACCGGAACATTCTCTTCTACGAGTCGTTCCCAAAGATCTACAACATTTCCTTGATAAGCCAAAGAGACTGCCTCTTTGTTGGCACTAGCTTCTAATATGCGTGGAATAAGAACGTCGAGTTCTGTATATACCTCGTCTACCCATCCTTGAGAGTGACGTGTATGCACTGCTTTAGGATTAATCTCTGCAATAACGCTCACCACACCAGAAATTACCCCTGCTTTAGGTTGCGCTCCCGACATACCGCCTAAGCCTGACGATACGAAGATCTTACCGCGGAAATCGGTTTCTCCTTCGGCTAATTGTTTACGTGCAGCGTTCATTACGGTAATAGTTGTTCCATGTACAATGCCTTGAGGGCCAATATACATGAAAGAACCAGCGGTCATTTGACCATACTGCGATACGCCTAAGGCATTGAAACGTTCCCAGTCGTCCGGTTTAGAGTAGTTTGGAATTACCATACCGTTGGTAACCACTACACGTGGAGCATCGGGATGTGAAGGGAAAAGACCCATTGGGTGACCAGAGTAAAGAACCAAGGTTTGGTTATCGGTCATCTCCGATAGATATTTCATTGCCAGGCGATATTGAGCCCAGTTTTGAAATACGGCACCATTACCACCATAAGTAATTAACTCATGAGGGTGTTGTGCTACCGCATAGTCTAAATTGTTTTGTAACATCATCATGA